>JALWQD010000315.1 GCA_026994735.1 Gammaproteobacteria bacterium
CTTGCACCCTTCGTATTACCGCGGCTGCTGGCACGAAGTTAGCCGGTGCTTCTTCTGTAGGTAATGTCAAGTCCCAAGGATATTAGCCTTGAGCATTTCTTCCCTACTGAAAGTGCTTTACAACCCGAAGGCCTTCTTCACACACGCGGCATTGCTGGATCAGGGTTGCCCCCATTGTCCAATATTCCCCACTGCTGCCTCCCGTAGGAGTCTGGGCCGTGTCTCAGTCCCAGTGTGGCTGATCGTCCTCTCAAACCAGCTACGGATCGTCGCCTTGGTAGGCCATTACCCCACCAACTAGCTAATCCGACATAGGCTCATCTCATAGCACAAGGTCCGAAGATCCCCTGCTTTCCCCCATGGGGCGTATGCGGTATTAGCCTGGGTTTCCCCAGGTTGTCCCCCACTACGAGGCAGATTCCTATGTATTACTCACCCGTCCGCCACTCGTCAGCACAGAAGCAAGCTTCCGTCTGTTACCGTTCGACTTGCATGTGTTAGGCATGCCGCCAGCGTTCAATCTGAGCCATGATCAAACTCTTCAGTTTCATGACAGTTGATCATCCGAAGATGATCTGATGCTTTTTTGGCAAACAATCCACGGTAAACCGCTTCTTATTCGCCTGTCTGGTGAAGATTTTCACCAGCGCAAGCACCCACACAAATTGCTTGATTCACATATTGTTAAAGAGCGCGGTAGCTGTGCTACCGAAGGAGAGCGCATTATACAGAGTGCCTTGTTACTGTCAACACTCCTGCTTTCTCCTCCCTTTCAGCAGGAAGCCCGCTGCAAGGGAGAGCGCATTATACAGAGTGCCTTGTTGCTGTCAACACCTCTGTTTTCTCCTCCCTTTCAGCAGGAAGCCCGCTGCAAGGGAGAGCGCATTATACAGAGTGTCTTGATGCTGTCAACACTGCTGCTTTCTCCGACCTCTCAAGACAGGAAGCCTGTCCCTTGAGAGCGGTGAATTATACGCAGCAATGGAGGACTGTCAACTAACTTTTAGCGCTTTTTTTCGGAATCACCCAAAGGCTCTCTCAAGCCATTGTTCCGGTGAGCTTATTGCCCGCTGTCTCGCGACTGGTTATTCTCAGGCAATGGCCAGCTGTCGCTGCCGAACGGCCTCAAACAAACAAATGCCTGCGGCAACAGAAACATTCAGACTGCTGACTGTGCCTGACAAAGGGATATTTACCAGATGGTCACATGCGGCGCGCGTCTTCAAGCGTAAACCTTTCTCTTCCGCACCTAATATAATAGCCACTGGCGATGTCAAATCTACAGCATAGAGCGACGGCTCCGCCTCGGCCGCCATCCCCACCAGCCAAACACCCAGCTCCTTCAGCTTGCGCAGACAGCGAGCGAGATTAACAACTTCGATCAAGGCGATATTTTCAGCGGCACCGCAAGCCACTTTGCGCACTGTTGCTGTCATGCCAGCAGCACGATTTTGCGGGATGATGACCATGGTCACGCCCGCAGCGTCAGCACTGCGAAGGCAAGCACCGAGGTTATGCGGGTCCTTGACGCCATCAAGAACAAGAACAAGAGGGAGACGATGGCTACTCGTAATCAACGCCTGGATATCCCTTTCCTGCCATTGCTTCAGCGGCGGCAATAAAAAAGCAATCACCCCTTGATGAGCAACCGTACCCAAGCGGGATGAAAAAGCATCCCGTGAACGTACGCGTACAGGTATTCCAGCGGCACGTCCTTGCGCCAATACTTCGTCAAGACGTTTGCCGGCACTCCCTTTCTGCACCCAGAGGGCGCTAATCCGTTCCGGCGTACGTTCTATCAGTGCACCTACAGCATGAATACCAAAGGACAGATCAACGGCTATCGCCGTTTCATGATCATTTCCGCCTGCGGCCACGCTTACGCCCCTTGCCCGGTTTTTTCTTCCCGGCAGCACTCTTCACAGCCACTTCTCGGGCAAGAATAAAGTCAATCTTGCGCTCATCAAGATCAACACGGGCAATCTTGATTTCAATGGCATCTGCCAGGCGGTATTCAATCCCTGTTCGTTCCCCCCGCAGACGGTGGCCAGCCGGTTCAAAATGATAATAATCATTATCCAGAGCGCTGACATGCACAAGCCCCTCAACATGCACATCATCAAGCTCAACAAACAAGCCAAAGCTCGTGACACCGGTAATCAAGCCCATAAAGGTCTCACCAATACGGTCCATCATAAACTCACACTTGAGCCAGTCTACGGCACTACGCGTCGCCTCATCGGCGCGTCGCTCAGTCATTGAACAGTGATCGCCCACCCCCTGGATATCAGCACTATTATAGAGAAAGCTACCGGGGTTGCCGTCAACCAATAGATGATGGATAGCACGATGTACGATCAAATCGGGATAACGACGAATCGGCGAGGTAAAATGACTGTAGGCCTCCAGAGCCAAACCAAAGTGCCCTCCATTATCAGAGGTATAAACTGCCTGACTGAGACTGCGCAACAAGACAGTTTCAATAAGATTTCGATCAGACCGCCCATCCAGCGATGCCAGCAAACGGGCATAGTCTCTCGGACGCGGATGACTGCCCCCGGCCAACTTCAATCCCAGCTCACCAAGGAACAGACGTACATCAGCCAGTTTGTCAGCCGTTGGCTCCTGGTGACTGCGGTAAAGTGCAGGAATTTCTTTCTCAAGGAGAAAGCTTGCTGCCGCACAGTTTGCAAGAATCATGCATTCTTCGATCAGTTTGTGAGCATCATTGCGCTCAGTGGCAACAATATTCTCGATCTTCCGCTCAGCATTAAAGACAATGCGTGTTTCTGGTCGTTCAAAGTCAATTGCACCGCGTTTTTCACGTGCCTTGCGCAAGGCCTGGTAAAGATTATAGAGCTCACCGACCTGCTCATAGAGGGGAACGTTATCATCTCCCTGCGCCAACATTTCGGCGACCTGACCATAGGTCATACGCGCATGCGAATGCATAACGGCAGCAAAGAAACGGTAGGCGCGGATCTTCCCTGCCGGGGTCACCGATATTTCACAGGCCAGGCAGAGCCGGTCAACCTTTGGTTTTATTGAACAAAGATCATTTGACAAGGCTTCAGGTAACATCGGTATCACCTGTTCCGGGAAATAGACTGAATTGCCCCGCAACCGTGCTTCTTCATCCAGCGCTGACCATGGCCCTACATAATGAGCCACATCGGCAATGGCAACGATCAAGCGCCAACCGCGACGCCCCAGGCTCTGACAATAGACAGCATCATCAAAATCCCGTGAGTCTTCGCCATCGATCGTAACCAACGGCAAATCACGAATATCCTCTCTGCCGGCAATCTCTTCCGCCAAAACAGCGCTGGGCAAGGCCGCCACTTCATCACTTACCGCCTCTGGCCATTCAAAAGGCAACTCATGACTACGGGCGGCGATTTCTATCTCCATCCCTGGGGCCATATGGTCACCCAATACCTCGACAATCCTGCCAATAGCCTGTGTTCGACGACTCGGCTGCTCAACAATCTCAGCCACAACCATCTGTCCGGAGCAAGCATCACCTGCAGCATCAGCAGGGATCAGAACATCCTGGCTCAGCCGTTTGTTACTGGGCGCAACAAAACCAACCGCAGACTCAGCCAAATAACGGCCTACAATTGAATGATTATTGCGTTCGAGGACATCAACAATGGCACCTTCACGACGCTGTCGCCGGTCAATGCCGATGACACGGGCCATCACCCGATCACCATGCATAACCGCCTTCATCTCACGCGGACTCAAAAAAACATCATCACCGCCATCATCCGGAACAAGAAAACCAAAACCATCAGGATGACCAATAATGCGGCCGCGGACAAGATCCATCTTGCTTGCCAAACCGAAAATACCACGACGATTGCGCACCAGCTGACCATCCCGGACCATCGCCCGTAGACGCGCACCGAGCGCGCGCAAGTCATCCGTCTCGTCAACACCGATAGCGGCAGCAAGCTCTGCCTCAGCCATCGGCCGCTTCGCCTGCTCAAGAAAATCCATAATAAACTCCCGACTCTTAATCGGTCGCCCATATTTTGCCGCTTCTCGTTCGGCAAAAGGATCATCCCGTTTTTTCTGCTTAGCCATCAAATTCAATATCCTTGCTACTGTATGGCAGTATGATTGACAACAAATAAGACTCCTTGTAGAGTCTGCGCCCACGATCAGCAAGACCTTACCACTAATTGTATCGTAAGGGCATACAGATCAGACCCTCCGGAGAAGATTGTCGGCTACAGCAACCATCACTCCGGAACAGATAAAGCACGGCCGAGGTGGTGAAATTGGTAGACACGCTAGCTTCAGGTGCTAGTGGGGGCAACCCCGTGGAGGTTCAAGTCCTCTCCTCGGCACCATTTTTTCAGACCATAGCAGCTAATCATAAAATCACGCATTCTACCGTTTTTTAACGATATTGCTCCACTTTTCCGAATATTGCGTCATGCTTGGAACAGGGTTCCTTTAACGCTCAAATATACCATCACTTTTAACGCCTCCCGTGTTGAAATAAACAGGTTAAATGGTTGTCTTGATCCTTAACCTGACTGCTTCCGCCACGGAACGGGCCTATACCGCTTGCTGTGCTATTCGGGTTTTTCACCGGGATGAAAATCGCGAAAACAAACGCACGCCTATCTAGCCATTCGATTGTACCGCCACATCAATGACTCGCAGCGGCAGCAGCACGTAAACTGCTTCATAGCTAGTCCTGCTAAAAACCCGCGCCCACACCCCCGGAGAGATCCAAAAAAACAGGCGGGCTGGCAGGTCCAGGCCCTCGAGATAAACACCATAGCGGCATGCTGGGAGTCTCGACCCGTGACGGCGACGACAGGATGAACAGAGCAACCTGGCATCAAGCTCAACCCAGCATTTTGCGCCGCATCAACCACAATAGCACTGACACAAACAGTGCTGGCAACAGATTGATTATACGCGCCCTTTGGAGATAGGAAGATCGGATCAGCTACCCTCGCTGACGAACTGATTCAATAGAATAAAATAGGACAGGCACGGCCAGCAAAGTCAGAAATGTGCCGGCGATCAGGCCGCCAATGGCAACAAATGCCAGTGGCGACAGCCGTTCGATGCCAACCGCCCACTCCATCGCCAATGGAATCATACCCACGGCAGAAGCCATGGCAGTCATCAAAATCGGGCGCGTACGTTTGGCCACGGAATCCAGCACAGCCTGTCGCAAAGGCTGGCCAGCCCGTATCGCCTGTTTAGCAAAATCTACTAGCAGGATGCCATTATTGACCACGATACCCATCAACAGAATCAGGCCCATCTGCCCTGGCATGGAGAGAAACTTGCCGCCAAGAATGATGCCAAATGCTGCGCCAATCACGGCCAGAGGCAAACATGCCATGATGGCAACCGGGTCGAGAAATGAACGAAAGGTTACCACCAGCATCAGATAAAGCAGCACCATGCCCAGGCCAATGGCTTTAAACAATCGCTGGGCTGACTCTGCCAACTGCTTATTTTCACCCTCATCATGCATGCTGTAGCCATGCGGTAGTTCAATATCGGCTACAGCAGCCATGACCTCATTATGCAAGGCTGTAATAGCGACATTTTGTCGCCAGCCCAGCACATCGATGGTCGGTTCCAGATATTGATGGGTTTGCGCCGTCGGCACGCTCATCATTCCCGGCTCAGCCAGCGATACCAGCGGAATAAACTGCCCTTTTTTTGTTCTGATGTTGATTGCCCGAATACTTTCCAGGTCAGCTCTCTGGTCTTTTTTGAGGCGCAGCCAGACCGGGATCGAATTTTCTCCCGGCACCCTCATGGTTCCGGCCGGCGCACCACCGACAGCAATGGCCACCTGCGCCGCCACATCTGCCGCTGTCAAGCCGTATAAACGAGCTTTGGCAGGATCCACATTCAGCGCAATCCGTTGCGAACGGTTCTGCCATGTCCGTTCAATACCGGTTAAGCCATGGACCGTATGCAAGCGCTGCATCACTTCATCCGCCAATTGACTCAGGATGAAGGGATCCGGCCCTTTGATCATGACGTCAATGCTCGCGCGGATGGATGAGAGTGGCGTAGCACCAAAAGCAGAGACATTGGTGGAAATCAGCCCGGGAATACGCTGCAAACGTTGCTGAATAGCATGGTTAATATCATCCAGCGGGCGATCACGATGAAAACGATCCACAATATTCAGCGTAATCTCACCCTGTTGCAACAGTCGCGCCGCACCGAATGATTTTACCCCTGGCTCTGCCCCAACCACGCTTGACATGGAAACCAGCCAGCCGGGATCAAGTTCATTCTTGATCGCTGTTTCAACCTGAGTCAAGAGTTGCGCCATGCGCTGATCATCAGTGTCCGGCTCCGCTTCAAAGCGGATCTGAGAAATGCCTGTATCCATCAGCGGCATCAGCTCGCGTCCCTGAAAACGTAACTGGGAAGCTGAAGCCACGAACAGCGAAAAAAACAGAATCAGAATAAACAAACGGTGATCCAGACCCCAGCCAACCAGACGCACATAGCCCTGTTTGATCGGTTCCATCACAAAGCGTGTAAAGGGATTGAGTAGCCATGCCAGCGGATCACGAGCACCCGGCTTGATAATTTTCGGTGCAAACAACGGAATCATGGTGACCGACACTACCAGCGAGGCAAACAATGCAACCGAGAGCGTTACCGTCAACGGGCGCAATACCGTTTGCACATAACCACCGATAAACATAATTGGCAGCAACACAAGAATGGTGCTGACCGTACCTGAGGTATCTGCCATCAATATCTCATCCAAGCCACGCACAGCAGCCAACTTGCCTGCTTCGCCCATCTCACGCATGCGCCGCTCGATATTTTCCATTACCACCACCACATCATCAGCCAGCAGGCCGACAGCGATAATAATCGCGGAGAGTGTAACCATATCGAACTCAAATCCAATCCACCATAAAATGGCAAAGGTCAGCAAATAGGAGAGGGGTAGAGAAATTGCTACCACCAGTGCTGCCCGTGAATTACCGAGAAACAACAGAATGACAATCAGCGTCATAATCACCGCATCACGCAATGAATCGAGCATATTGTTGACTGTAAGCCCGATTATCCGCCCCTGCGTATCGGCAATACGGATATCCAGATTGGGAAACTGTGCCTGCACTTTCGCCAGATTCGCATCCACTGCATCAATCACCGGCTTGGTAAAACCTTTCTCTGAGCGCAACAATGACACAGCAACAGCAGGACGGCCATTGCCATGATAAAGTGACGATGGATCTGCCGCACCCCAGCCCACACTACCCAAGTCACCGACACGGACATAAGCACCATTCTTCAATGGCACCAGAATTGCTGCGATCTCCTCAGGCGTAGTCGCCAGGGCTTGGGCAGTCAGCAGGAAACGATTATCTCGTTGATACACCATGCCCGCAGGTTGTGAAATATTGGCACCAACCAGCGCCGCAATAATCTGCGACAAAGCCAATTGATGAGCCTGCAAACGATCACGATCCAGATTGACCGCCACCTGTCTGACCGGCCCACCAAAGACCTCGGCATCGGCCACTCCAGGCAAATTTAGCAGCGCATCGCGCAACGGGTTCTCGGCCATCCGGCGTACCTGGCCCATATCCAGACCCGAACCTTCAGCAGGCCTGATGGCCAGAACCATCGCCGCATGTGCAGCATCGGTAATTTTAAATACCAGCGCTTCATGTGCACCTTTAGGCAACTGACCACGCACTCGGGATAATTCAGTTGTCACCGCATTGGCAGCGGTATTAATATCATTATCGTATTCAAATTCCACCTGCACGGCCGATACTTCATCACGCGAGGTGGAGGTTACCCGTCGTACCCCGTCTATTGACGAGAGGCGCACTTCCAGCGGATGGGTAACTTCATTGGCCACATCCGTGGTCATCGCTCCCGGCCATTGCACCACCACAGAAACAGATGGCCTGTTGGTATCCGGGAACAAATTGGTAGGAATGGAAAAAAAACCGATCAACCCCAGCATAACAAAGGCAACTGTTGCTGCCAGAATGGCATGCGGCCGAGACAACAAGCCCTCGCCAAAGCTCATGGCTGGGTCTCCTGCTGCTGTGACCAGATGACCGGATCACCATCATGCAGTTGTAACAACACGCTGCCATGCGCTGTCACGACGTAATCGGCAGCCTGCAAATCACCTTCAACCACGCAGAATGACTGGCTACACAGGGTTACCTTAACAGGCAGTAGTTGAACATGAGGCTGCCCTTCTGTCATCAATTTGAATAACGTCCGCTGTGCACCTTTTTTTGCTGGGCGCAAGCTATTTACAGGCACTGTTACGCCTGTTGCCGTCGCCGTTAACACACGAACCGCTATAGGGGCACCATCGGGCAGATCAAACGGGCGTTGCGGCAAATCGATTTCCAGGCTACCCATCGCCAGCGCATCCAGCGACGGATTAATTCGACTGATAGTGGCAACCATGTGTTGTTGCCCCTGCGACAGTTCCACCTGCCCACCCGGTTGAGTACGGGTAATCGTGCCCAGCGGGACGGGAACCACTACCCGTCCACCTTGTTTGGCTGTCAGCGTATAGACGGCTTTACCGGGGAAAACGGCATCGCCCGGCTCTGCGAAACGCCTGGCAATACGTCCATTGATCGGGGAAGTGATATGGCCATAAGAAATTTTTACCTGCAATGCCTCCAGTTGCTTCTTCAAAGCGGCTACATTGGCATGACCCGAATGCAGTCGAGTCTGGCGTTGCTCAACCATAGATGCGGAGGAACCGCCTTCATTCAACAGTCGCTGTTCACGCTCCAGCTCTTTACGATCATTCTTCTCAATGGCCACAGCACTGGCCAGTTTCGCTCTCAGAGAACCCGCGTCGGCCTTCAGCGCCCGGGTATCCAGATCCACCAGCAGATCACCTTTATGAACCGTGCCACCTGCCCGCGGCCCCATTGTCAGAATCGTTCCGCTGATCTGCGGTACGATGCGCACCTCACTGGAACTGGCCACCTTGCCAAGCGCCGGAAACCCCTGATGGACAACGCCCTCACTGACCATCATGGTTTTCAATGCCCAGGGTGATCTGCTCATAACAGGGCTGTCTGCCACATCCTTGACGCGTGAATGCAACAGGGCTGCTGTTCCGCCCGCCAGCAGCGGGACAAGAAGCAAATACCATCTATTTTTCTTTCCCGGCATTATTTTTCCTCCGATTGCCTGTAAGCCGAAGGAGTTTTGCCTTCGGCCAAGTATAACTGGTCATCTGCCAACCACCAACTCGCCAGCGCAGTAATCTGATCCGCTCTGGCTCTGGCCAGAGCGGCTTCTGAATCAATAAGATCCACCGCTGAAATCCGTCCATTGGTGAAACGATCAGACTGAATATGTTCAGTTTTCGTGGCGAATTTGAGACCAGAAGTCGCTGCCTGGTATTGTTGTGAAGCGGCTTGCCAACCCGCTTCTGCCGATTGCAATTCAGCCCTAGCCAAATTGAGACTCTTTTGATACTGCTGCCGTGCCGCTTCCCGATTAGCCCGGGCGCGGTCTGAATTGGCGGACCGCCTGCCACCATCCCAGAACTGCCAGCTAAGTTGTGCGCCGACGCTCCATGTATTTTCTCCTTTTGCCGTATAGCCCTGATTACGCATGCTTTCAGCGCGCAAGGATAATTTCGGCAACCACTCACGCTTCGCTCCCTTGAGGTTCTCGTTTTCAGCACGAATAACGCTCTTTTCTGCCAGCAGATCCGGACGCCCCTTCAATGATTCATCGCTATATTCAGTCACTGCGTTACCCACGGGCGCTCTGTTCAAGCGCTCGACCGCATCGGAGAAGGTCGCTTGATTCAACAATGCACCTAAAGCGGCACGCAAACGTACTTCATCGCCACTTAATCCGGCCAAAAGTCCTTCCACTGATTTCAGTTCGGCTTCGATACGCAGTAACTCCACTGCCGCAATGCGTCCCACATGCACCGAAGTCTCGGTCACTTTACGATGTTCCTGCAATGCCCTCAAATGAGCAGAATGAGCCTTTTTCACCCCTTCCAAACGCTGTAAACCACGATATAAGCTCACCGTTTGTGCGAACAGCGACAAGCGAGCCTGTGTAACATTCTGGTGGGTCGCCTGACTCAGATGTTCCTGTGCTTTCACGCGAGCAGAAATACGGCCATCAATATCCACAGGCAGTGTATAGGCGGCACCAAAACCGTAAGTGTTTTGGTCAAACAGTGAACGAGTCAAAACAGGAGGATAGGAAATCGGATTAACCAGGCGATCACTATTGTAATGAGTACTCTGCCCAAACAGCTCGGCATGCCCCCAATACTGACTCTTTACAACCAGGATACCGGCGGCTGAGGCATCTGCTCTGGCAGTGGCCGCATGCAGTTGAGGCGCCCTTTGCTCTATTTGATGCAGCAGAGATCCCAGGTTTCCGGCTTGAACCATACCGGAAAAACAGATCATTGCGGCCCCCATCACTGCACACTGCTTGTAATAAATCAATTCTGACAGTTTCATGTACCCTCCTTCGCTTTACTCATTTCTCAGCCGTCTTTGTGCGTGTGATGTGAATGACTGCCACAGCCTTTCAGACATCAGAAGCAGACAATTCCACGGCTTCTCGGCACCAGTGGAGGCTGGAGGCACCGGCCGATACGGCCGCACTGACTATCCTGAAGCTCACTGTCAATCCTCACCGTGGTACTTGCCGTGAGAATCCAGAACCTTCCGCCTCTTCAGGGGGTGAATATCAAAGTTGACACTCATGATTGCTTCACTTTGCGGATCGCCCAACCAATCGTCATCAACGCCCAGCCATCAAGCAGCAGACTGATCCCAAGATAGAGTCCCACCAACCACAGCGAAGCCGTTGGCCAGCCAATCAGAAACAGGGCCGCCAACGATAAAGAAACAACACCACTGAACGTCATCCACATCCAGGCCTTCGTAGGGTAAGCAAAACGCGCCACACTGAAGCTGCCAAAGGCGCTCAAAAAAAAATAAATCGTCATTAACAAAGCAATCGTCTCTACCCCGGAAGCGGGATAGAAAAGCAATAGACCACCGGTAATCAGCAACAAGGCGGGCTTGAGCCAATCGATAAAGTTTCTGAGACAGTAAGTATAGGTATGAATCGCCCAGAAAAGACCACCAATGATTAACAGCCAGGCAACGAACACACTGGTAACCAGGGAGATAACGACGGGAAATGCAATGCCAACAAAACCCAGAATTACCAACAACACACCCATCGTTAAAGTGTAAGAACCAAATTTTTCGAAGAGATTATTGTTAGCAGGCCAGTCATTCATCATCTTCCCCGGTTCTTTGATTCATTTTCTTCACGATGCTCTCCCACCGGACTTGTCAGTAACAAGCCTTAACGCAAGCCAATGCCATCTCACGCACAAATGTAAAATAGACCCAATGGCACCGAAAGGATGTAACCCTGGTTACAGATCAAGGCCCGTTGAAAAACTCACGCTCTAAACCGGTTTGTTTGTCAGCCTCAATGTGAGCACTTTGAGAGCCGGTTTTAACGATATTTCGTGCCACCTGAATAGAATTTCAGCAGCCTGCCAGCTTTCATTTCTCACCGAGATATAGACTGGATTATATTTCCAATCGCCTCAGCATCCCGCTAAGTTTCGTGCCCGACAGCAATGTGTTGTACACAGTGCCGTATTTCTTGATATTTTCATGCATCAGCTCAAGCTTTCGCTCGTTTTCATCGGTATCAATTTCGATGACATAAGCAATGCCCAGCATTTTTGGCGGCGAGTCCTGCCTGACACCGTGTACCCTGATCGTCACACCGCGATAGCGAAAACCGATAATCGGCGCAACACGCTCGATGTTTTTCAAAATGCAGGCACTGACGGTGGCCAACAGTAGCTCTGCGGGATTAAAAGCATCGACGCGCCCACTGACACCGGTGTCGATAACCAATGTCGCCTGCTTACAGCGCACCACACTACCATGAGCATCGGTGCGCGTGGCAGTGACTTCATATTCCAGCATTTTAGCCTCCTTGATTTTCTTTTAACCGCTGCTCCACCTCCAGCACATGCCGTCTGGTGGTCAGCACGGTGTCCGGGTTGAGACTCATGGAGTCGATGCCTATCTCCACCAGGTATTCGGCCATCTCCGGGTAATCGGAGGGTGCCTGCCCGCACAGGCCGGAGTGTCGGCCGTTACGCCGTGCCCCGCTCACTGCCAGGCGAATCATCTCTTTGACCCCCGCATCACGCTCATCGAAATCGAAGGCGACGATCTCCGAGTCGCGATCCACACCGAGAGTCAGCTGGGTCAGGTCGTTGGAGCCGATAGAGAAACCGTCGAACAGTTTGGCGAACTCATCGATCAGAATAACGTTGTTGGGAATCTCACACATGACGTAGATCTGCAGACCGTTCTCACCCCGTTTGAGACCGTTGGCCGCCATGACGGAGAGCACCTTCTCCCCCTCTTCCACCCGACGGCAAAAGGGGATCATCAGCTTGACGTTGGTCAGCCCCATCTCATCGCGCACCCGTTTCATGGCCGCACACTCCAGCGCAAAGCCGTCGCGATAGGCCGGGTGGGCGTAACGGGAGGCGCCCCTGAAACCGATCATGGGGTTGTCTTCATCGGGTTCAAAAAACTTACCTCCCAGCAGCGTCGCATACTCATTGCTCTTGAAATCGCTCATACGCACCACACAGGGTTTGGGATAAACGGCAGCGGCAATGGTAGCCACCCCTTCTGCCAGCGTCTTGATGAAGAAGCTTTTGGGGTCGTCGTGAGCGACGCTGAGCGCGGCGATTTCCCGGCGTGTGGCATCATCCACTTTTTCCGGGTGCACCAATGCCATGGGGTGCACCTTGATGTATTCGTTGATGATGAACTCCATACGCGCCAGGCCGATGCCATCGACCGGCAGTGAAGCGAGACTGAAGGCCTGGTCGGGATTACCCAGATTCATCATGATCTCGGTGTTGGGTTTGCCCAACTGGCTCAGGTCCGTCTCCTGAATCACGTAATCGAGCGGCCCCTCATAAACGTAACCGGTTTCACCTTCGGCACAACTGACGGTGACCGTCTGCCCGGTTTGCAATAACTCAGTGGCGCTGCCCGAACCAACAATGGCGGGAATGCCCAGTTCACGGGAGACGATGGCGGCGTGGCAGGTGCGGCCACCACGATTGGTCACGATGGCGGCGGCAGTTTTCATGATGGGTTCCCAGTCCGGCGTGGTGGTATCGGCTACCAGCATCTCGCC
>JALWQD010000316.1 GCA_026994735.1 Gammaproteobacteria bacterium
CTATTATCTTTGGTCACTGGTCAACGCTGCCACAGGCGGGACGAACAGCCGTCAACAATACCTACCCGCTGGATTCAGGCTGTTTATGGGGAGGCAGCCTGACGGCCATGCGTATTGATGACGGCTCCTTCAACTATATTCAACACGATTGTCCTGGCGCACAGAAGCCCGGGGAATAGGCAAAAAAAAGCAGGCGCATAGCAAGGTGCGCCTGCAAACTTGATCTGTTGGGGACCAAGAGGGGAATAATGAAAATTGCACTTACTACGACTCAGCATTTCCCCGTTAGTTCGAACAGATAGAAAATAAATCCGGCTACCTGTCAGTCTTTTCGTTGCAGTGTCATAAAACGGCAGGCATACGGATTTTTGTCATCCGCCGCGCGCTCGACTACCTCGACTTCACGCCATTGCGACCAGTCCAGTTCAGGAAACCAGGCATCCCCCTCAAACTCGCCATCGACCTTCGTCAGGTAAATGCGATCCGCCTCAGGCAGCAACGTCTTATAGATACTACTGCCGCCAATCACCATCAACTCGGGCGAGTCCGCTACACGCGTTCTGGCCTCAGCCAGTGAATGAACAATCTCGACACCCTCGATTTTTCTCCCGCTTTCGCGCGTCAGCACCAGGTTTAGACGACCCGGCAACGGTCGACCAATGGAGTCATAGGTTTTACGCCCCATCAGAATTGGTTTGCCCAGCGTGGTTTGCTTGAAATGCGCCAGGTCCGCAGGCAAATGCCAGGGCAACTGATTGTTGTTACCTATAAGCCGGTTATGGTCCATGGCAACGATAAATGAAAGCATCATAATGTAAGAGTGAGCTGGTCCGGCATTAATAGCGTTAAATACTTGCCGCAAATGAACGCGAGTAAACGCAAATATAAAAAATAAATTTAAGGAAACTCTGATTAATTATTGATGGCGTCAGCCACTCAGGTTCCTTCACTGTTATTCAGGATGAAAAATTCGGCGCATTCTTCATTTGTGGTAAAACTATTGTCAAATCGGCTTACTGCTGGAACAATATTCTGGCTAATAGCGCTTTTTCGCTCTTCGCTAGTCGCAAGACTATACCGCAACCACCGCCTTGATATGTGGATGCGCCTCGTAGCCAGTCAGTTCAAAATCCTCATAGTTAAAATCAAAGATGGATTTCACTGACGGGTTAATCTTCATCTGTGGCAGAGGGTATGGCTTTCGGCCAAGTTGCTCGTCTGCCTGCTCCAGGTGATTGGAATACAGATGCGCATCACCCAGCGTGTGTACAAAATCGCCTGGCTGTAAATTGCAAACCTGCGCCACCATCATTGTCAGCAACGCATAAGAGGCAATATTAAACGGTACACCCAGAAAAATATCCGCACTGCGCTGGTACAGCTGGCAGGAAAGCCTGCCCTCGGCGACGTAGAACTGGAACATCATGTGACAGGGGGGCAACGCCATATTGTCTATCTCACCCACATTCCAGGCGCTGACGATAATACGGCGTGAATCCGGCGTATTATTTATCTGCTCGATGACCTGCTGAATCTGGTCAATGTGACTGCCATCGGCGCGCGGCCAAGAACGCCACTGGTATCCGTAGACCGGGCCAAGGTCACCGTTTTCATCGGCCCACTCATTCCAGATACGCACGCCATTATCCTGCAGGTACCTGATATTGGTGTCGCCGGTCAGGAACCAGAGCAATTCATGAATAATGGATTTGAGGTGGCATTTTTTTGTGGTCACCAGCGGGAAACCCGCATTCAGATCAAAGCGCATCTGGTAACCGAACACAGAGAGCGTGCCCGTGCCGGTCCGGTCTTCTTTCTTTGCGCCGCTATCTCGCACATGGCGCATTAAATCAAGATACTGTTTCATAATATTTTCTGACCTTTATCTTCTGCCGCCCTGGACAGCAACAAAAGTATTTCCGGTTTTCTGCAAACAGCGCTGTAACAGCTTACTCATGATTGTGTTTTTTCCTGTACGCCAGGTAAAAAATACTGGCGCCAAAGATAATCATTGGCAGTGACAATAACTGCCCCATAGTTAACCAGTCGACCGCGCTCACGCCAACCTGCAAGTCAGGTGTACGAAAAAACTCGGTAGTAAAACGGAAACAGCCATAACAGAACATAAAGACACCCGACACAGCCATTCTTGGCCGGGGTTTCGACGAGAACCACCAGAGAATAATGAACAAAAGCAAGCCTTCGGTTAATGCCTGATATAGTGAGGAGGGATGGCGCGGAATGTGGTCCCCGTAATCGAATGCCCAGGGCATTACCTTTTCCATCGGCCGCCCCCACAACTCATGATTGATAAAATTACCGATCCGTCCGGCGCCCAACCCAATCGGCACCCATGGCGCAATAAAGTCGGACACCTGAAAAAAGCTCATGCCATTGTGGCGACCAAACAAATAAAGCCCGGTAAACACGCCAAGCATGCCACCATGGAACGACATGCCACCCTGCCAGATATAAAAAACAGAGATCGGATTATCAAGAAAAACCGAAAAATTATAGAACAGGGTATAGCCGATTCGCCCGCCAAGAATCACCCCCAGCGCACCGTAAAAAATGACATCCTCAACCTGTTTTCGCGTCCACTGAATATCTTCACGTCTGGTCCGCCGCACGCCGTAAAACCAGGCGCCGGCAAAACCGGCCAGATACATCAGGCCATACCAGTGTATTTTCAGTGGCCCAAGAGCAACTGCAATGGGATCGATATCGGGATAGGTGATCATGGCCCGGAATCTTAACAGAAAAGAAAAAGAGCAAGAAGGTTAATGACTAACAGCGACGAGTCGTTGGTCTTTATAACAGGTCGTTGTTATTAGATTCAAAGGATTTAGACGAAGGACAAAAGACCAACGACATCTCTTATTAACGAATAAGAGACTTTGCTGAAGACAAAAAAAACCCTGTTCATTACTGAACAGGGTTTTCGGTATAAAGCCTGGCGGTGTCCTACTCTCACATGGGGAGACCCCACACTACCATCGGCGCTAAGCAGTTTCACTTCTGAGTTCGAGATGGGATCAGGTGGTTCCTACTTGCTATTGCCGCCAGTCAAACTGGGTGGTATTTCGTCAACGATTCATACATTTTCGAAACACCTAAACTGGAAAGCCTTACAAACAGGGTATAACAGAGTATCTTTGTTATATTCGAGCGTTACTGGTCAAACATTAACCCTGGCAACATGCGTTGCTTGGGGTTATATGGTCAAGCCTTACGGTCAATTAGTACAGGTTAGCTTCACACATTGCTGCGCTTCAACACCCTGCCTATCAACGTCGTAGTCTTCGACGGACCTACAAGGAACTCAAGGTTCCAGTGAGAACTCATCTTTGGGCCGGTTTCCCGCTTAGATGCTTTCAGCGGTTATCCGTTCCGTACGTAGCTACCCGGCAATGCCATTGGCATGACAACC
>JALWQD010000317.1 GCA_026994735.1 Gammaproteobacteria bacterium
CGGTGGCGAGACAACATTCGGGTCTTCAATGAAGTCGCCGAGATGAGAGTCTTCGTCATCGCCAATAGGTGTCTCCATCGAGATCGGTTCCTTGGCGATCTTGAGTACCTTGCGAACCTTCTCTTCCGGCATTTCCATTCTTTCAGACAGCTCTTCCGGTGTCGCGTCACGGCCAAGTTCCTGCAACATCTGACGGGATATGCGGTTGAGTTTGTTGATCGTTTCGATCATATGGACGGGGATACGAATCGTCCGCGCCTGGTCAGCGATTGAGCGTGTAATGGCCTGACGAATCCACCAGGTGGCATAGGTTGAGAATTTATAGCCGCGACGGTATTCAAATTTGTCGACGGCTTTCATCAGGCCGATATTGCCTTCCTGGATCAGATCGAGGAACTGCAGACCACGATTGGTGTATTTTTTGGCGATGGAGATGACCAGCCTGAGGTTGGCCTCGACCATTTCCTTCTTGGCCCGTCGGGCCTTGGCATCGCCAATCGACATGCGCCGGTTGATATCCTTGATATCGGAGATCTTGAGGCCTGTTTCGCGCTGGATTTCGACGAGTTTGCGCTGCGCACGCATGATTTCGCTTTCATGTTCGCGCAATACAGCAACGTAAGCCTTGTCTTTGCTCATATGGCGGCCGAGCCATTCGAGATCGGTTTCATAGTTGGGGAAGGTGGTGATGAATTCCTTCCGGGGCATATGGGCCTTGTTGACGCAAATAGCCATGATCGTGCGTTCCTGTTCACGGATACGATCAACGGTAAGGCGCAGTTTTTTGACAAGTATGTCCTTCAGCTGAGGCGTGAATTTGAATTCCATGAAGTTGTCGGCAACCGAGGTACGCAGTTTGACCGCTTCTTCATGATGGCGGTGCTCGGCATTGGACAGGGCCATCATGTCATCAAATTGCTTGCGCAGGCGTGTGAAGCGTTCATTGGCGTCATCGACATCGGGGCCCGTGTCTTCCGGTTCCGCGTTGTCACTCTTGTCGGCTTTACTGCCATTGGTTGAGCCGGGTTTCTGAATGTCGTCCTGGTCATCGGGTGACTGAAAGCCGGTGATGAGGTCTTCCAGGCGCAGGTCGCCATCAACGAACTTCTGATGCCTTTCGAGGACTTCGGTGATTGTCAGCGGAAAATCGGCAAGGGCGTGAAACATCTGTCGCTGGCCATTTTCAATGCGCTTGGCAATGCGAATTTCACCTTCACGGGTAAGCAGGTCGACCGTACCCATTTCTCGCATATACATGCGTACAGGATCGGTGGTGCGGCCGAATTCGCTGTCGACATCGGCAATGGCGGCGGCCTCATCTTCGACTTCGTCATCATCCGAGGCGACATCGGCATCATTGAGGAGGACATTCTCAGGATCAGGGGCAATTTCACGCACGGTGATGCCCATGTCGTTGATCATGCCGATAATTTCTTCAATTTGCTCGGGGTCGACGATGCCGCTAGGGAGGTGGTCATTGACCTCTCGGTAAGTCAGATAGCCCTGCTGTTTTCCTTTGGCAATGAGCGCCTTAAGTTGGGATTGCTGCTCTTCCTTCATACGAATCGCTGTCTTCTCGAGTGGTGGGTTTAGGTGTCTGGGGCAGGCCACAGATAAACCGCCAATGATACATTAAATGGTGATTAAACCATAGTCATTCAAGTCTTTTTCTCTGTCGTCCTATACCGGTTGCCGGTCGCTACGTTTTGACGTTAATAATGCCTGCCAGCGGCTGCGGTCTTCAGCCGACCATTGATTGGCCGGTTTTTCGCTCAGTTGCTGAATCTGCTGGTCGATATGGCGTCTTTGCAGGCCCTGCATGGCATCCTGGAACTCGATGCGCATTTCTTCTTCGCTAATGAGCATCGGTTTCGCCAGCAGGGCGCTTAGCGGCGCTGCAAAAGGCGTTTCGCGCCAGCGCTCGATGAGTGCCGCAGAGGATATGTCGGGTTGTTGTTGCAGCAACTGCAGCAATTCAATCAGCAATTCGGCACCTGGCAGTAACAGACCCTTGAGTACGGCCGGTTCGGGGCAGTCCGTAGCCAGAGTCGGTGCATGTAGCAGCAAGGTGATGGCACGCCGAATCAGTGACGGGCGGTTGTCTTCCTGGGGCAGTGCGAAACGTTGGGTTGGGCTGTCCGTGCTTGCTCTCTGGCTTCGTTTCTTGAGGTGACTGGCGAGTGTTTGCGCATCTAACTGTGCCAGTTCAGCGAGGCGCTGGGTCATCATTTCCCGGTAAATGCCTGTTGGCAGCCGGGCCAGATGTTCGTTGGCACGACTGGCCAGGCGTGCACGCCCTTCAATGGAATCCTGGTCGGGAGTGGTGGCGAGGAGGTGGCTGAAGAAATAATCGGACAAGCTCTGGGCCTGGTCGAGTTGCTGTTCGAAAGCTTGCTGGCCCTGACGCTGAACAAAAGTGTCAGGGTCATCGCCATCGGGCAGAAAGAGGAAGCGTACATTCAGTCCTTCACGCATTAACGGCAGCGTGATGGCGAGTGCTTTCCAGGCGGCCTTGCGACCGGCCTTGTCACCATCAAAACAGAAGACGAGACTTGAGCAGAGCCGAAAAAGTCGGCCGAGATGTTGTTCGGTGGTCGCTGTGCCGAGAGTGGCAACTGCATAATTGATACCATGCTGGGCGAGCATGAGGACATCCATATAGCCTTCAACGATAACAATACGATCAATTTTTCTTTGTGCCTGGCGCAGTTCATAGAGACCATAGAGCTCATTGCTTTTATGGAATGTCGGCGTTTCTGGCGAATTGAGGTACTTGGGTGTGCCGTCATGAATGATGCGGCCGCCAAAGGCAATAACGCGCCCCTTGGTATCGCGAATGGGGAAGATAATGCGATCGCGAAAACGGTCATAAAACTGACCGTCTTGACGTGAGCTGATGAGGCCGCTATCGAGCAAGGCCTGTTGATCCTGTGCTGATTTCAATAGGTGACGACAGAGGGTATCCCACGCTGCGGGGGCATAACCGACGCTAAAATGATCGATGGTTGCCGCAGAAAGCTGCCGTTGCTGCAGGTAATTGCGAGCCTTGTCGGCGTCGCCGACCGCAAGTTGCTGGCGGTAAATCTGGTTGGCATCGGTCAGGGCTTTATACAGGGGGGCGAAATCTTGCTGGTTTGGTGTCGCATGGCCACCTTCACGGGGAACGTCGAGGCCAAGGCGTGCTGCCAGATCCTCGACAGCCTCGACAAAATCGAGATGACAGTACTCCATCAAAAAGCTCAGGGCGGTGCCATGGGCGCCACAGCCAAAGCAGTGGTAGAACTGTTTGCTGGCGCTGACGGTGAAGGACGGTGTTTTTTCGTCATGAAAAGGGCAGCGAGCTTGATGTTCGCGGCCGCTTTTGCGCAGGCTGACATAACTGCCGATAAGATCGACAATATCGATGCGGTCAACGAGCTGATCGA
>JALWQD010000318.1 GCA_026994735.1 Gammaproteobacteria bacterium
AGACAGGACGGTATGTGACATGTTAAAACACGTCTTTTTTCCATGGCGGGTACCAGGCTACGAATCAGTCCAATGAGCTGCTTTTGCTTGCTCGCGGACGTGCGCGATGCAGGGTTAAACATTACAGTATTCGAGGCGAAAATTGTTACGTTGGCTGGATGCGGCGATTTATCCTTTTTCATGACCGGCGAGGGAAGGCTCTGCTTGCCAGGACCGAAGGCCAGGACGGGAAAATGACAATGCGCCCGGCCAAGGGTTGGAAGGTTCGGCTGACGATGTTGGCCGTTAGTCTTATCGAGCCGCTTCGTCGACAGATGGTTTATGCGAAGTCCATGCACGCGGAAGATCTCCCCCCCTGGTTTCGGTCGAGTATATCTGCCTTATGGCCTGGGGCGAAATATTCCCTCGGCCAACGTTTTCTGGGGTGGCGGTTGTCTTTGGGCGAGCAAGGAGCCTCGAAGAAAGGCGTTATTTTGGCATGCCTATTGATCTATGCTTGAAAACACTCCGCATCCAAAGGATGCCAGACGATGCTCTTGTCAGAACCCCAGAGCGACATTGCCAGCTCTTGCGCGTCAAACGGGAACGGCAAGCAAGTATTCCTGGTCACTCTGTTATTTCATTGCATGAGGCGTTTGTACTCCGGGACATTTCCCTCCAAACAGCCTTTCCTGCGATTGAACCTCTTCGACAATGTGGTCTCGGAATGCCAGGATTCTGGCGGTTCGCTTCAAATCAGGGTGGAACAACAACCATAACCCTATATTCAACTGTGGATCTGGCGGACAATAACGTTCAAGTTCAGGCTCCATATCACCCATAAAACAAGGGAGATAAGCAACCCCAAGCCCCTCTATCAGGGCCGCCTTCGTCAACAGGGTATCGTCAAGAAAGAAATTGTGCCCTTCTTCATCACAGGCTTCTTTCGTCCAGGATTGATGGAAAGCACAGCATTCAACACCTAACCATGCAGGGCGGGCACGACGAGCACGCAATCTCTCAAGATAGCTGCGGCTGCCATAAACCGTGGATGCAACTGTCGTCAGGCGCTTGCCGATCAAGGTATCAGTGGGTGTATTTGTCAGACGAATGGCGATATCGGCTTCGCGCTGAGGCAGGCTAGCGTATTTATTCGAGACAATAATATGCAGGTTGATTTCGGGGTATTTTCTGCTAAAGCTGGCGAACATTGGCATCAGCACAGTGGTTGCCATGTTATTGATTGCGGTGATACGTAACTCTCCTGTGAGGAGCGCATCTTTTCCACTCAATGCGCCCTCGGCATCCAGCGCTGTTTTCTCCATTTGCCTGACAGACAGTGTCAGACTCGCGCCAGCAGGCGTGAGTTCGTAAGCGCCTTTTTTTCGTTCAATAAGGCGTGCGCCAAGTGCCTTCTCCAAAATACGCAATCGTCTCGACACCGTAGAATGCTGCACGCCAAGCTGGCGCGCAGCACCACTGATCGAACCTTCTCGGGCAACAGCCAGAAACAACCTTAAATCATCCCAGTTCAGCATATATTCTCCCTGTGTTTATTTTTGCACATTTTGTTTCAATATTTTGAGAATGGTCATCCATAATTTCAGGCGTAGACTCGTTTTACGAGACAACTGAAAAAGAGAGAGACATCATGAACCAGGACCAGCCTGCATTTGATCCGAAAAAATTTAAAACGACGACTCGCCAACAGTGGGAAACAGCTGCCGAGGCGTGGCACCGCTGGGGACCGCTCCTGACACGCTGGTTGGGACCGGCAACAGAACGCATGCTCGACATGTGCCATATTGGGCCAGGAAACCGGGTACTCGATGTGGCTGCAGGTGCCGGTGAACAATCATTGACAGCAGCACGCCGCGTTGGCCCAACAGGCCATGTTCTTGCAACCGATCTCTCACCGACAATTCTTGAATATGCCAGGTCCAGTGCGCGGCTCGCAGACATTCCGAATATCAGCACCGAGGTCATTGATGGCGAGGCGCTGGCGGCATTACAAACAGCGCCTTTTGATGCTGTTATCTCGCGCGTGGGCCTTATTTACTTTCCTGACCAGCAAAAAGCATTACGGGGCATGCATCATCATCTGAAAAAAAACGGTTACCTCGGCGTCATGGTCTATGCCTCTGCGAAGCAAAATCCTTTCTTTTCAATTCCTGTTGCAATTATCAGGCGGCACGCACAACTGCCACCACCGGTACCGGGCCAACCCGGCCCGTTCAGTCTTGGTGATATCAACGTACTGGAAAAGACTCTCAAGGATGCTGGTTTCAAGGATATCTCGATAGAAAATATCGATGCCCCCCTGCGCCTGGATTCAGCGGCAACATGCCTGCAATTTGAACAGGAATCATTCGGTGCCCTACACCAGATGTTGTCCAGTTTATCAGCAATGGAGCAAGATGACGTATGGGCCGAGATAGAGCAGTCCTTGTCTCAATTTGAACAGGAAGGTCACTTTGTTGGCCCCTGCGAGATGCTGGTCGCTTCAGCATGCAAGTAAAGCTTTGTCCTATGGTTATCTGCGCAAACAGCGACAGCGCAGACAAAGCTATCTGTTCAATAGCAAGTATTTTACTGCGCCACCATTTCCCGTCATGAAAGACCTGAGCCCGAATGATATTTCAGCTATCTGTATGGATACCGGGTTATGAACTCTGGCCGCTATCGACAGGCGCTCCGCCGCAGGAACGCGCTTGTTCGTGCACGGTCACGGCTGATTAACGCGATTGATTTGGTGGGCGATACTGGGATTGAACCAGTGACCCCTGCCGTGTGAAGGCAGTGCTCTCCCGCTGAGCTAATCGCCCGTTTGACCGGAGCGGTTATTCTACGGAGAGCGCATTGAAAATACCAGCCACCGCAAGCAGGCGAAAGCAATGATGCTTCTGGCCCCTGACGGAAACCGCTGCCACCGTTCCCATCCATGCTCACCCGCTTTTTATTCACTACGAGACAAACCTGCCGGGCAGCCGTTCAATAACCTGTCAGCGTACCCTGTCAAACCAGATCATCGTCGCATGACGACCCGCCTTCGCCCCGTCGCGGCGATAGGAATAAAAACGTTTCGCGTCACTGTAGGTACAGCCACTGCCACCTGACACAGAAAGAACTCCGCAGGCATTCAGGCGCTGACGCGCCAGCTGGTAGAGGTCGGCGTGCCAGCGGTCATTGTCGGCCGTAAAGGCCTCTGCGGCGCGTCGGTCGACAGCCAAAAAGGCCTGACGGACATCATCAGCGACGACAAAGGCACCGGGACCAATGGCAGGCCCAAGCCAGGCAAGGAGTTCTGCCGGTACAGAAGCAAGCGCCGTAACGGCCTGCTCGATGATGCCGCCGGCAAGACCTCGCCAGCCGGCATGGACGGCGGCAATACGGCTACCGCGCCGGTCACAGAACAAGATCGGCAGACAATCCGCCGTCAGGACG
>JALWQD010000319.1 GCA_026994735.1 Gammaproteobacteria bacterium
CATTTACTCTCTTGCCCAAAGCACAAGCCACTGCTACAGTAGCGCCAATATCAGCCTTGCCCACGCGGACAAGGCATCGATCGACAGGGTAATCCCGGAGATCAATCTAGCTTCCCAGGATTTCAAGTATCAGACTTTAAATAAAACATTCAGCCGGGATAGCAGGCCCTTCATAATTGGCCGGGCATGGTTTGCCCAACAACCTAACATGAAGGCTCGATTTTTCTGCTCCCCCTGCCGATCTAGACTAAATGATAATTGTCGATAATTTTTGCATTTATCGGCGAGCCAATTTCCAGCATCAACAAAGAGTGAAGTGCCGATGTTCTTCAAACGCCTTAGGGGTATGTTCTCCAACGACCTATCCATTGATCTTGGCACCGCCAATACCCTGATTTATGTCCGCGGCCAGGGCGTTGTCCTCAATGAACCTTCCGTCGTCGCCATCCGAAATGAGCCAGGCAGTGGTGGTCAACGGACCGTCGCCTCTGTCGGTACCGATGCCAAACTCATGATCGGCCGGACACCAGGTAATATCACAGCCATTCGCCCACTCAAAGACGGTGTCATCGCCGACTTCACCGTGACGGAGAAAATGCTTCAGCATTTTATTCGCAAGGTGCATGAAAACCGCTTTCTCCGTCCTAGTCCACGGGTACTGGTCTGTGTTCCCTGTGGCTCTACCCAGGTCGAACGCCGTGCTATCCGCGAATCAGCTGCCGGCGCTGGAGCCCGTGATGTTTTCCTGATTGAAGAGCCGATGGCGGCAGCGATAGGTGCCGGCATGCCGGTTGCCGAAGCCAGTGGCTCGATGGTACTGGATATTGGTGGCGGAACCACTGAAGTCGCTATTATTTCTCTCAATGGTATTGTTTATTCAGCCTCCGTCAGGATCGGCGGCGATCATTTTGACGAGGCAATCATCAATTATGTTCGCCGTAATTATGGCAACCTGATTGGCGAAACAACAGCAGAAACAATCAAGCACGAAATCGGTTCCGCCTACCCCGGCAATGAAATTCTCGAAATTGAGGTCAGAGGGCGCAACCTTGCCGAGGGTGTTCCGCGAACATTCGTTCTCAATAGCAATGAAATTCTGGAAGCTCTGCAAGACCCCCTTTCAGGTATCGTCGGTGCCGTCCGTACAGCCTTGGAACAGACCCCTCCTGAACTCGGTGCCGATATTGCCGAAAGAGGCATGGTCCTGACCGGTGGTGGTGCCTTGTTACGTGATTTTGACCGCCTGCTGTCGGAAGAAACCGGCCTGCCGGTTTTTGTCGCCGAAGACCCCCTGACCTGCGTTGCCCGCGGTGGTGGCCGTGCCCTGGAAATGATTGATGAACACGGCGGTGATGTATTCACAATGGAATAATGGCCCCGTGCCAAACACCTGCCGGAGCTGTCAATTGCGGCTCCGCTAATACCCTGCGAAGAATACCATCAGTAGTATGAACGAAAGATATCTTCTGAATACGAGAACCTCCCTAGCAAGCGCTTGCCCTGCACAGGCTATGTGGCCCTGCGGAACGCCGGGGTAATGCCTTGAACCCGCTCTTCAGTCGTGGCCCATCCACAACACTCCGTCTGCTGGCACTGATGGTCTTGTCCATTACTTTAATGGTCTTTGATCACCGCCAGCACCAACTGAGCGCCCTGCGCAATGCCCTGACAGTGGCGATTTATCCCTTGCGTTACATCGTTGATCTGCCTTTTTCTGCCGGCAGTTGGCTGTCAAACACCTTAAGCTCAAGAAGTGAATTGTTCGCCGAAAACTCTCGCCTTCATGATGAAGAATTGATCCTCAAGGGCCGTCTGCAAAAACTCTTTGCCCTGGAAGCAGAAAACTCACGTCTGCGGACCTTACTAGAGTCCTCTGCCCGCCTCCGTGAGCGTGTTCTTATCGCTGAATTGCTGGCCGTTGACCTGGCACCATTTTCACGCCACATCATCCTCAACAAGGGGGAACTGCATGGCACCTATCCCGGCCAGGCGATTATCGATGCCGAGGGCATCATGGGCCAAATCATTGAAGTCTCTCCGCTGCAGAGTAAAGCCATCCTGATTACCGACCCGAACCACACAATTCCTGTCGAAATCAATCGCAATGGACTACGGACTATCGCTGTCGGTATGGGTGAGATAAACCAGCTGGCTCTGGTACACATGCCAAATAATGCGGACATCCTGGTCGGCGATCTGCTCGTCAGTTCCGGTCTCGGCGGACGCTTCCCTTCCGGCTACCCCGTCGCCCGCGTCAGCAAGGTCATACGCAGTCCGGACTCGCCCTTTGCCAAAGTCGAGGCTGATCCACTGGCCGCTCTCGAAAGCAGTCGCGAAGTCCTGTTGTTATGGAAAGCACATAGCCCTTTTCCTAGCCAGGGCAATAACAGCACAGACCAAACAACGGCAACAGCGACACCATGAGCCTGCGTGCACAGGGCCGCTGGGCGGCAATCATTCTCAGTTTCATTATTGCCCTGTCATTGGCCATCATGCCGCTACCTCATGCCATGGAAAACTGGCGCCCGGAGTGGACGACACTGGTGCTGATCTATTGGTGCATGGCATTGCCACAACGTGTCGGTGTCGGTGTCGGCTGGCTGGCAGGGCTGACACTGGATGTGCTCCGCTCAGGGTTGCTCGGTCAGCAAGCGCTGGCGCTGGCAATCGTTGCTTACCTCACACTGCAATTCCATCGCCGCCTGCGCGTCTTCCCTCTCTGGCAACAATGTCTGAGCGTTTTCACCCTTATTGCCATGCAAGAAGTCATTCAATTATGGACAACCGGCCTCAGCAGTGAAACAGGCCCACTCTCCGGCTATCTGTTACCGCCACTGAGCAGTCTTTTTATCTGGCCAGTCATTTTCACCGTATTGCGTCTGATACGTAGACGCCAGCATATCCGCTAGCACCCAGTCACGTTCATTATGGTCACACGTGTCACCCTCAAAGACCATTTTCGGGAAAGCCGTCTTTTTAATGACCGTGCTGTCTTTGCCTTAGTTATCGTTGCTCTGCTATTTGCGGTCATTATTGCCCGCATGATCAAATTACAGGTTATTGACCATGCCCATTTTACTACGCTGTCGAATGAAAACCGTATTGCCGTCCACCCCATTGCGCCGACTCGCGGTCTGATTTATGACCGCAACGGGGAGATTCTCGCACAAAACCTGCCTGCCTTCAGCCTCGAAATCATCCCGGAAAAGACGACGGACCTCGACGAAACCATACGCAGTTTACAGGCTCTGTTACCCCTGACAGATTCGGAACTAAAACGCTTTCGCCGTCAATTGCGCCAAAAACGTCCCTTCAAGGCGATCCCCTTGCGCTATCACCTGAGCGACCAGGAAGTCGCACGCCTGGCCGTTAACCTGCATCTTATGCCCGGCGTTGAAATCAATGCCCGCTTGATT
>JALWQD010000320.1:0-2861 GCA_026994735.1 Gammaproteobacteria bacterium
ATGCCTAGTGCTCACAAGGCTGTCAAGAAAGGGCGCAGTCGGTTTGCTTGGCGACAAAGGTGCCTTGCACAGAGAAAACGGATACGGCAGCGAATTTTGCTGCCGCACGCAAATTTACTTAATGGGCACCTACAGAGCAGCACCACCATCCTGTGATGGTTCTGTGTAAAGATGAACTTCCAGCTCGAGTGTGGCCCATTCGTCGATCGACAAGAGCCGTTTACGGCCATTCAAATATTCGATAGCAATGCGGCCAATTTTCCCGTCAAAGTATGCGGATGCCCAGACCTTGATCAGTTGACCCGTTGCGGTCATATACCATCTGCCGACGGCAGGTTTGATTGCTGCTGACATACTATATTTCCTGCTGAGTACTGTGTTTGCTGGCACCCTCGTGCCAACACCTATATGGACTGTCTTGCTAACCGGGGATGGTTACGAGGCAGTAACTGAATTATAGCACAAGCCCTTCTTGGTACAGGATAGTGATATTTGATAGGTTCCGCTTTCAGGAGCGTTGAAATTGCTTTCTTGCCGCTTCCACACGTGCAGCGGATCACACAATTACTCACAGGCCCCATAGCTTGCATAAAGGCATAGGCAGTGGTCGGGCCAACGAATTTCCAGTCTTTTTCTTTCAAGGCCCGGGAGAGTGCCTTGGATTCGGCAGTGACGGAGACCGTTTGTTTCTTCGTCGAGGGTGTGGCGGGTTCAAAACACCAGAAAACTCTTGTTGGTGATCCGCTGGCTGCGGGTGAGGACATGCATTGCTCGTGCCTCGACATTCTTTCTTTGGTCGAGTGCGAAAATGGTATGACCAAAATTAATTGCGAAACAGCTGCAACAGGCGGTCAGAGACACTGTGCAAGGCGTGAATGTGGTAGAGAGAGCGAGAGTAAAAACTGGCGCCTAAGCTGTGCCAGTGATTACTCTCGCTGAGCCGTCGTTACCAAGTCGGTTGACCAGGCCATATAATGCTAAAGAGGAAGGGATCAAAGGATGGTGGCGCCGGTGTGGCAAACGGTGCCAGCCAAGGACTTGCTGGATTGGGTGATGTTCCATGGCGGCTGGATGATGCCGGCCCCCCTCTGGGCAGCGATAAGGTTTGCGCTCTTGAGGTCCTGCTACCCGTTGTCAGGTTTGTATAGGCCGTAAAGCCATCTCTCACGCGCCCCGTATAGAAACTGTAATACTCACCCCACCACATTGCCTGCAGGCTGTCGCCCGTATTCCAGGCGAAATTTCCACCATTGGTTCCACCGGGAACAAGCAAGGGATCTGTCAATGTATGGCTTGTTGTTTGGACGCCGCCATCGATCTTGCGCATGTAGAAGCCGGATGCTTTGTGCTGGGTCGGCACGCCTACAATGCTATAGTCGGTCGCACCATTGGAGGCCATGGTGTAGTCAAACTGATTGCCGGCATGTTGACCAAGGAACAGGCCGCTAGCAGGCAGTGTGGGGCTTCGCGGGGGATTCGGATGACCGTTATTTGAAGTGGATTTGTCATCAATGCCAATAATCTGTTGCATATCAATGACGGGTGCAGCGGCTGAACCTTGCGCCCATCCGGTATTAATGGTGGATCGTTGCGCCATAACTTCAGCCGAGGTGAATTGATAGCCGGCGACCTTGCCGCTTTGGATAATGCGGCGGCCTGGTTTTCGGAAGGTATCGGCGACCTGGGTGCGACCGGAAATGCCGC
The DNA here is from genome assembly GCA_026994735.1 of Gammaproteobacteria bacterium. Taxonomy (GTDB): domain Bacteria; phylum Pseudomonadota; class Gammaproteobacteria; order SZUA-140; family SZUA-140; genus RI-283. The sequence continues at coordinate 1,705 of JALWQD010000320.1, forward strand.
TGGCACCTTGTTTGACAAAGGTTTCATTGGCGAATTGCAGTGCATCGGGAACAAAAGGATCCGGAGGCATCGGCGTGGTGAATTGTGCAATGGGTATGGCCGATGGGAAGAATACGGCTTCGCCGGCAACAGCTGCCTGGGTAAGTGTTGGTGCGGTAGCCGTATTGCCGGTAGCGCCAGAGTCGGTTATAACCGTTTGGTAATAGGAGCTGCCATCGGCGACTACATAAATGGATCTTTGGACAAAGCCCTGACCAGAAGTAATCTGGCTGCAAATGACAGTAATTGGACAGGGGTCAAAAATAACGACACCATTCTCTACCCGCCATTTGCCTAAATCGATAGGTGGGCCACCGCTTCCTGTGCCACCGCTCAGTGGCGTTGCCACATTGTTGTTGAGCGCAGTTCCTGCGCTATCGATTGGCGGCCCGGATGCCCAGGCTGTCGGTGTGAAGGGGTCAGGCAGTGCATTAATGTCTGGGGTTCTTGAATATGCATTGGCGGGAAAGAGCAGATTGGGGCCAAAAGCAGAAGTCCCCGTAGAGGTAAAGTAGCGATTGAGATTAACTGTCGGGTTTGCATTTTCCAGGCTGACCAGGCGGGTTACCTCTGCCGTAGTGCCGGCAGAAGCGATAGGTCTACGGCCGAGGCTCGAGCCGAATCGTGTATAACCAAACAGCGAAGGGTGTGCCTGCCCCCCGTTCGCAACAACGGATTGGCCGATATGTAATGCCGTCAATCGTCTGGAGTTAGAGGCGCCAAAGGCTTGTCCTGTATTCACGTCGCCACCATTCGTGCCGCCAGGCAAAATGGGGGTTCCTGTTCCTGCCTTGTGGGTTTTTGGTGAAGGGTCTACTTGATACTGAAACTTCTGGGTTAAATCCGGCCCGCCCCAGATATCCTGGGTTAGTATCTGATCAAACTCACGGACACCGCCGAAGTAACCGAGACTGCCTGTCGCCTTATGGACACTGTTAAAGATAACATCAGGGTTATTGGCACCCGCTGACCAATCAATCTGGGTGAGTTTTTCTTCAAAGGTAATGCCAATACCTCCGCCAGGTGTTTCAACATAAGCAACTTGTGACCAGCGGTCTTCGATATTATTTGCGTCAAACGTGGACTCTGCGACAAGGGTCTTCTGAGCCTGACATTCA
>JALWQD010000320.1:2871-8307 GCA_026994735.1 Gammaproteobacteria bacterium
GTTGTACTATTGCCGGCGTTATCAGCGCGAATGATTGATTCATTGGTGAAAGGGAGTCCCGTTGCTGAGAAAGGGTCGTTATCCGGCGTGCCCGTGGCATTCGGGTCTGTCATAATAAATTGCCAATAGTTTTCAACCGCGCCGGGCGTCACCGCAGAAGGCATTTTGACCTTGCGCATCAAAAAGCCGTTATCAGTGACTGTTTGTTGGCAAGAGATTGCCTGAGGCGGGCAAGGCGCATTCACGTCACCATTGTTTATGGACCAGGCATCCAGGGACGGGTTAGTGAGTGCGTAGGAAGTGCCACTTACGGACAGTAATAACGGCAATAGTGCAAAATGGGGGCGTTGGCCAATAAAAACCACCGGCCAGTATGAACGCCACCTGTTGGCAGCTAACGTGTTGCGATAAATGAATTGCTGCTTAAAGCTAAAATAAATCCATCGTACGCTGTATGTTATTGCGGACATCAGCCTTGTCCTCGACTACTTTCATATATTTCTGCAGCTACGCAGTGGACTCTGAAATGACCGATTTAGGAGTCAAATAAATAGCTATACAGTCATAGACAGATACTCAAATTATATATCAATGTCTGGGACTTGACAAGCCGGATGATTTTTATGGGGTATTTGTCGAGGTAGCGTTCTTTAATGATAATGATGAATTATTTAGAAAAATAAATCTGTCACTTTTTTGGTCTGTTTGTTTAATATTACAAATATTTGACATCGGTCAGTGCCGGGAAAATCTGTGGAATTTTTACTCTGATTCCAAAGATTCCTCGCGGTTTATTTGCGACATTATGTGAAGGGAAAAACATGAGTACATACCAATGGAATGCAACAGATTATGAGAAAAACTCGCATGCCCAACAAAAATGGGCGCGAGAACTTATAGAGAAGTTAGCGCTGTCAGGAACCGAGGACGTACTTGATTTGGGTTGCGGTGACGGAAAGGTTACAGCAGAAATAGCAGGGTTACTTCCTGCCGGCTCAATAGTCGGAGTTGATAATTCCGTGCAAATGATTGAGCTTGCATCGAAACGCCACCCATTACACCAGCATAGAAATCTTTCATTTGAAGTAATGGATGCATGTAACTTATCTCTTGATTCAAGGTTTGATGTCGTATTCTCAAATGCTGTTCTACACTGGGTGAAGAATCATAAGCCGGTAGTTGAAGGGTTATATAGAAGCCTTAGGCATGGCGGGAAAATCTTATTACAGATGGGTGGTGAAGGTAACGCCAGAAAAATACTATCGATTTTAGGCGAGATTCAAAACCATCAAGAGTGGCGATTCTATTTTGAAGATTTCAGCTTTCCTTATGGTTTTCTTGGTGTCGAGGAGTATAGAGCGCTATTAAATGAAGCCGGTTTTCGGATTAATCGAGTTGAGCTTATACCGAAAGATATGAGGCACGAGGGAAAACAGGGGCTAGAAGGGTGGATTAGAACAACATGGTTGCCATATACAGAAAGACTGCCAGAAGAAAAGAGGGATAAATTCATTAGCGCAATATCTTCAAAATATCTCGAAATTGAGCCAGAAGATTCTAATGGTGCAGTTCATGTGTCAATGGTCAGGCTTGAAGTCGAAGCAGAAAAAATCGCTTAACAAACGCATCAACACGTACTGTCTAACCCGCGCGGGGATCTGCCCCAGTTTTGCAAACACCTGATTGCGGAGTTTTTACTCTGGCCCCAAATGACCAATATTCTTAGATAATCTTTTGTTCTCTTTTTTTGTCGAGTTTTCTATTATTATTTCCAGTCAATGTACCGTATTGCAGTAATGTCTGGTATCAATCGGTCTATTTCGCTGCCTTGCCGCGTCATTAATCGTACATCGGTATAAGCGCCTGTAGAACGTTGGTAGGCGATGTATTGACCTGTCGGATCGTAGAGTGGTAACCAGTTTATCCAGCCATCAGCGCGCAGGGTTTTTTCGCCCGTGCCATCGAGGTTCGCTTCGATAATATTCCAGCCGATGAAACCCGCTTCGACATCCGTGTTAAAAGCAGTATCTTTGGGGAAACGTTCGAATACGGTGAACTGTGCGTCGCTAACCGGATCATGGTCTGACACATTATCCACTGAGGTGAGCTGGACGATATTACTGCCATCTTCATTCATAACCGCGATTTGTACTTTAGGTTTTGTATTAAATCGGTCGGTCTTGAAAATAATACGGCTATCAGGTGTGTAGTCGGGGTCGTTGTCTGATGTTCCGCTCGGCGTGAGGTCCGCAATTTCAGTGCCATCAGCTGACATGGTTATTATGGACTCACCCAGTGGAGCACGGAAAGAAGCATAAGCGATTCGACTATCATCAGGTGACCATGCCGGGTGGCCATCCAGGTCGGTATTGTTTGTTAGTTTTAGCAGATTAGTGCCATCGATGTTTACCGTATAGATCTCATATTTTGTAACATCATTTTTATCTGTGGAGCCGTGAAAAGCGATTCGGCTATGGTCGTGTGATAATGAAAGATTGTCCTTAAATAATCCGGGTAGATGAGTCACTCTGGCAACAATTTTTGTTGCCGGGTTAAACGTGTAAATTTCGCCATTGACCGCAACCTCATGTTCACCGATAAAGGCGATGAGTCCGGTCAGGTTGGCAGGTATCTCTGGTCGTTGATGTTGTGTTGCAATGGTAATCGGCATACTCGGCCAGGCCGCAGAATCGGTATTGGATGCATATGCAGTACCGATATTACCCGATATTGTCGGTGAAATCCGAAAGTCTTCAAATAATAAAATATTGTAGCGAGTATTATTATTCAGGTTTCCGTCGGTTTGGTCAGCATCACTGCTCAGAGGGAAAATAAATTCTGCACTGTAGGTTTGTGTGCCGACATCGTAACTCAGGCGCCCGAGTCCGTCACCGATTTTATCTGATTCATCACCTACGGTAACATGCTGGTCGATGTACTGTGATGCGATGCTGGCAGCGATGATGGTTCGTTCGTCATCGTTGTTGTCCAACATGCCGCTGTTATCATCGTCGATCAGTAGTTTGATACCGTCAAAATTGACCGGACCTGTTGCTAGATCAAAATCATGGTTATACGTCGCATCAGTCCACTGTGCGGCGATGTAGACATCGCGGTCATCATTCATTATTCCCCAGCGTAAAGTACTGGTTTTGACAACATTACCCGTGCCTGCATTGTCTTTTAGATTGACGGTTTGATTGAATGTGGTATCAAAAACTGATAGATCAACTTGTCCATCGATGGTGAATCGTTGATAAAGCGATAAGGGCAGTGGGGTGATAGAGGGGGAACTTCCTTCACCGCCACAGGAAGAAATAATCGCTGTCAGAGTAAGAAATAGTAGATATCGGGTGTGGTTTGCAGGCGTCATATAAGTTATGACGATAATGGCTAACCATTTATTTATAAGGTTATTGTTCTGTGTTGGAGTATTCGCAGACAAACCACATCCCCCTAAAGCTACACAGGCTTACGCCCTGGATAAGCCAGACAGGAAAACAGCACTGGCATGCACCTGATTGAGTATTTAGTTAGAGGTGAGCAAATAGACAGGAAAACAAAGTGCGATTAGTACGATGACTGGGCCAAGGCGACCGCAGTAGACAGTAGAGCCGGGGAGCAGCATTGCCTGGTGTCCGGTGGTCTGACCGAAAACTCAAAGATCGTGCCCGCATCCCGTGCACGCGCTCTTCTTTTGGATTCTCTGTATTGCTGCCACCTTTTTTAATCACTTTTGGTGCGGTCATCCTGCTTGCTCATTTCCGACCAATACCTTCAGCCGCACTTTGAGTCGCCGCAGCTGAGGCAGGTCATGCAGCCGTCCATTTGAATGACTGCTTTGGTATGGCACTTGTTGCAAAGGCTGGCACCATCGACGGTGTCTGCGTCAGTGGTTTCGGGCTGACTGTTGCTGCCCTTTTCGTATTCGGCGCGTTTTTCATCGAGATATTGCTGCTGGTGGGCATCGTGTTCGTTGTCCTTGATCATGCCGATTTCACGCAGATGTTGTTCGATGACATCGCCGATCTCGGCGACCAGCGAGGGCATGAATTTGCCGCCTTTCTTGAAATAGCCGCCACGGGGGTCGAAGACAGAGCGCAACTCTTCGGCCAGGAAGGTGACGTCACCACCTTTGCGAAAGACGGCCGAGATGATGCGGGTGAGGGCGACAATCCACTGGAAGTGATCCATATTTTTCGAATTGATGAAGACTTCGAAGGGGCGACGCAGTTCGTGTTCAGTGCCGGGGTTGAGGACAATATCATTGATCGTGACATAGAGCGCGTGCTCACTCAACGGTGTTTTGAGTTTGTAGGTTGAGCCGATCAGACTTTCCGGTCGTTCGAGACGCTCGTGCATCTGGATGATATTGCTTTCCTCGGCTACCTCGGTGGCGGCCGTGGTTTCCTCATTGACGACTTCGTAATGGGTGATCTTGTGTTCTATCTTGATGGTCATGGTGGTGTCCTTGAAATTGAGGCTGTTGGCGGCAACGTTTTTACTCATTGAGGGTTAGTGTTTGCCGTAATAGCCTTCCTTGAGGGCGTCATAGAGATTGGCGGCAGTATGCGTTTCGCCGTCATACTCGATCTCTTCGTTGCCACGGGCCTCAATGGTGCTGCCATCTTCGAGCTGGAAGCGGTAGGTGGTATTGGCCAGGTCGGCCTCATTAACGAGGACGCCCTGGAAGGCTTCGGGGTTGAAGCGGAACGTCGTGCAGCCCTTCAGACCCTGCTCATAGGCATAGAGGTAGATATCCTTGAAGGCCTCGTAGTCATAGTCACTGGGAACGTTGGCTGTCTTTGATATCGAAGAATCGATCCAGCGTTGTGCCGCTGCTTGCACATCGACATGTTGTTTCGGTGTCACTTCGTCAGCAGCAATGAAGTAATCAGGTAGTCCTTCACCTGCCTTGGCCTCGGCATTGATGAGAGCGCGGTAAGCCAGTAGCTCGAAGGAGAAGACATCAATCTTTTCCTTGCTCTTCTTGCCTTCACGAATGACATTGCGTGAATACTGATGGGCAAAGCTAGGCTCAATACCGTTGCTGGCGTTATTGGCCAGTGATAGCGAGATTGTGCCGGTCGGGGCAATCGATGAATGATGAGTAAAGCGGGCACCCACTTCGGCCAGGCGGTCTACCAGTTCGGGGGCGACTGTTTTCAAGTGCTGCATGTAGCGGCTGTAACGGGCGTGCAGTACTTTGCCCTGGATGTGATCCCCGGGCTTGTAACCGTCAGCGAGCATTTCCGGGCGTTGGCGGAGCATGCGGCTGTCAATGGTGAAGGTTTCCTCGAGAATTGGCGCGGAGCCTTTTTCTTCGGCCAGGGTGACAGCTTCTTGCCAGCCAACAATGGCCATTTCACGGGTCACACGTTCGGTAAATTCAAGCGATGGCTGTTCGCCGTAACGCATGCCGAGCATGGTAATGGT
>JALWQD010000320.1:8317-13177 GCA_026994735.1 Gammaproteobacteria bacterium
GAGCCAAGGCCGAGATAGCCCATGCCATGACGCCGTTTACGGGTGATTTCCTGGCGCTGCTCTTCCAGAGGAAGTCCGTTGATTTCGACGACGTTGTCGAGCATTCGCGTGAAGATGGCAACTGTTTTACGATACTCTTTCCAGTCAAAGGTGGCTTTGTCGGTAAAGGGGTCACGAACAAAACGGGTCAGGTTGATCGAGCCGAGCAGGCAGGAACCGTAAGGTGGCAGGGGCTGTTCACCGCAAGGATTGGTGGCGCGGATATCTTCACAGAACCAGTTATTGTTCATCTCATTGACCTTGTCGATGAGGATAAAGCCAGGCTCAGCATAGTCATAGGTCGATGACATGATGACATCCCAGAGGCGACGGGCCCGGATTTTGCGTTCGATGCGGCAGGCGACAAGGCCTTCACTATTGCTAATGTAATCATCGTGCTGTGGCCATTCGCGCCAGATAACCTGGTCGCTGTCGTTGAGTTCGACAGTATTTGCCTCGGCATCTTTCAATGGGAAAGCAAGCGGCCATTCCTCGTCCGCTTTGACGGCTTCCATGAATTCGCGTGTGATCAACAGGGACAGGTTGAACTGGCGCAGGCGGCCATCTTCACGTTTGGCCTTGATGAAGTCGAGGACATCCGGGTGGCCAATATCAAAGGTGCCCATTTGGGCACCGCGTCGGCCACCGGCCGATGAGACGGTGAAGCACATCTTGTCATAAATATCCATGAAGGACAGTGGCCCTGATGTGTAGGCACCGGCACCGGAGACGTAGCCTCCTTTGGGGCGCAGGGTGGAGAATTCATAACCGATACCGCAGCCGGCCTTGAGGGTCAGGCCGGCCTCATGCACCTTGCCGAGAATGTTGTCCATAGAGTCGGCGATGGTGCCGGAGACGGTGCAGTTGATCGTCGATGTTGCCGGTTTGTGTGCGAGCGCACCGGCATTGGAAATGATGCGTCCCGCAGGAATAGCGCCATGACGTAAAGCCCAGAGAAAGCGACTGTACCAGGTTTCCTGTTTTTGCTTGTCGCATTCAACATCGGCAAGGGCGCGGGCGACGCGCTTATAGGTGTCATCAATTGTTTGATCGATAATCTCGTGGCCCTTGCTTTTGAGGCGATACTTTTTGTCCCAGATGTCTTCTGATGCTTCCTGCAGGGGGATGTCGCGGGACTTTTTATTGATAACGCGTAGGTGAGCAGTTTCCATAGTCGTCGGGTTTCCCTCGGTATCACGTGCTGTTTCGTGGTTGTAGACAGTGGTGGTGGGTCGATCCAGGATAAACACTATATGTTGTGTTTGTGGATTGAAGAATAAAGTCCTTTTGTTGTTCTGTCAAGGGCGTTTTGCAATGTTTCGATCGTATTTTTTATGTTTATTTACAATATGTTATGATTTATTTTGAGTTTTGTCCGCGGTTTTCGTTTTTATTTGAAGAAATATTGTTCGTTTTAAGGGGACACTAGATCTAGTGTTTGATCTGCACGTGAGGTAGTGCCTGAAGAGGACAAATTCTTTAATATTTATTGAACTCCGGCTCCGGATTACTAACGAGGGTGCGTACGTGAACTTTTACGTTAACAGCAAGGTCATACGATGTTATTGCGGATTGCCATATGATGTCTAAAAAGTGCCGCGAAAAATAAAGGAGGATGACGATGCGCGTTGTACAAAAATTATTGATCCTGGGGTTAGTGAGCGCCGCCTTGCTGAGCACCGCCGCAGTAGCTGCCTTGCCTATTGCCGATGGCCAGGGACGAAAATTACCGAGCCTGGCGCCGATGCTGGAGAAAACGATGCCGGCAGTGGTCAATATTGCCACACGCTCAAGGATGCGTACGCAGGACAATCCCTTGTTACGGGATCCATTTTTTCGTTTTTTCTTTCGCACGCCAGAGCGGCGACAGCAACAGGCGACACAAAGTCTTGGTTCTGGCGTCATTATTAATGCCGAGAAGGGTTATGTGCTGACGAATAACCATGTGATCGACAAGGCTGCCGAGATTACCGTGACCCTCAAGGATGGCCGCCAACTGAATGCCAAGCTGGTTGGTACGGATCCTGACAGTGATGTCGCTGTTGTACAGATTCCGGCCAATGATTTGGTGGCTATCCAGGTAACGGATTCAGATCAGGTGCGCGTCGGTGATTTTGTCGTTGCCATCGGTAATCCCTTCGGTCTTAATCAAACGGCAACGTCAGGTATTGTCAGTGCACTTGGCCGTAGTGGTTTGGGCATTGAGGGATATGAGAATTTTATTCAGACCGATGCTTCGATCAATCCAGGCAACTCAGGGGGCGCACTGGTCAATTTGCAGGGTGAATTGATTGGCATCAATACGGCAATATTGGCCCCTGGTGGCGGCAATGTTGGTATAGGTTTCGCTATTCCGAGCAATATGGTGATGAAGTTGACTCGCCAGCTTGTTGAGTATGGTGAGGTGCGTCGTGGTTTGCTCGGTATACGGGCGCAGGATTTGACACCAGATCTCGGCCAGGCTTTTGGCTTGTCTGCCGATGTGCGTGGCGCCGTTGTTGTTCAGGTCGTTGCCGATTCTGCCGCTGAAAAAGCAGGCTTGCGCAGTGGTGATGTCATTATTGCAATTAACGGCAAGCGTGTCCGTAACAGCAGTGATTTGAGAAATGCGATCGGTTTGTTGCGCATTGGTGAGCGTCTGCAGCTGACAGTATTGAGTAATGGGCATGAGCGTCAATTGGTTGCCGTTGTCGCTGCTCCGGTTGTCAGGACTGTTCGTGGTGAAGAGCTTGATGTTCGGCTGGGAGGCGCTATTCTGGCAGATGCGAATACGCTGGATCAGCGGCAAGTAGCGGTTGATGGTGTTGTGATTGTCGAGGTAGAGCGAGGCTCTCAGGCCGCGCGGGCAGGTTTGCGGCCGGGCGATATTGTGACTTCTGTTAATCGCCAGGCAGTGAAAAATGTTGCGATGGTACGAGAGGCTTTTAAAAGTCGCCAGAAGGCGATATTACTCAATGTTCGGCGAGGTGATTTGGCCCTGTTTTTGATGCTTCGTTGAGCCTGGTGCTAACAAGACGTTAAGGAATGAGTATGAATTTCAATGATAATGTTGTGGTTATGATGCGGCAAAAATTTAATCTCTTGCGACACTTGCTGTACGCGCTTTTAGTTTCGCTATTGCTGTCACCGGCAAGTGTTTGGGCGCAATCACTGCAAGGGACATCGGGGGGATTTGTCGCTGCGGGAATGTTGCCGGCACGGCATGTCAATGCATTGCAGCTGGCGTTGAATGACGAGCCCGAAATGTCATCGATGATGAACGCGGGTCGTGCCCAGCAGGGGACAGATTCTTGGCAGGAACCCTGGCTGACAGGAAACAAGGCGCATAAATATATGGGGCTGGGTTCCCTGCTATTGGCTGGTCTGACGGTTTTAACAAGTCCGGACGACGATAATGAAGGCGTTGTGACACCGGCTACCGCGTCATCGGAATCGACGGATGATTCCCTGCATCAGGGGTTAGCCAATGGGGCGTTGGCACTGGGTGTTGGCGCTGTGGTTTCCGGACTGATTTATCATCTCGATGATATCCGTTGGGAGAATGGCATTACTGATCCTGATAATTTGCATATGTTACTCGGTTTGCTCGGCGTTACGGGGTACGCGGTGGCTGTGGCCAATGGTGGTGAAGGTGGTCATGCTGCGGCCGGTATTGTCGGCGGCTTAAGTATGATCGGGGCAATTAAACTCGAATGGTAGGTGTTGTTAATGAATAAATGTCGTTATGATAACGTCATCATTGTTTGTCTGCTGGCTTTGGCTTCGCTGTCAGTGCAGGCTGCTCCGGGAAGCGCAATCCCCGAGATGTTGAAGAAGTATGAAGCGGCTGGTGGCCATGATTTTTCAGCCCAAGGAGTGCAAGCTTTGTGGGAAAAAAAGGTGCCAGCGAAGGATGGTAAGCTGCGTAGTTGCAGTACTTGTCATGGTGCGGACCTGACAAAATCGGGTAAGCATGCGCGCAGTGGCAAACACATCGACCCGATGGCTTTGTCGGTCAATCCGGGACGTTTTTCGAAGGCAAAAAAAATTCGCAAGTGGTTTAAGCGAAATTGCAAATGGGCCTGGGGACGTGAGTGCACGGCTCAGGAGAAAGGTGATTTTCTGCGCTTTTTCGCTAGTCAGTAACGTTATTTTGATGCAAATTCCATGTTAGAGGAGAGGCCCATGAAAACGATTCGAAATATAATGGTTGCCGTTTTCTGCGGGCTGTTATTTACCCCCGCAGTTTTTGCCGGTGACGACAAGGATGAGGGTATGTTTTCGTTTTTTAAACGGCATAAAGGTGTTGAGGTCGTTAGCAATAAGACCTACACAGAAAACTGTGGCGAGTGCCATTTTGCCTATCAGCCCGGTTTGTTACCGCGCCGTTCCTGGCAAGCTTTGATGACACCCGCTCGTCTTGAGGATCATTTTGGCGAAAATGCCGAACTTGAAGATGCAGACCGGAAGGCTATTCTTGAGTTTCTCAGTAGCCATGCTGCTGATGATTCCTCTTACAAGCGCTCAATCAAGATTCGTAAGTCGCTGAAAGAAGGGCAGACACCTTTGCGCATCAGCGAAGTGCCGTATATTCGCAGAAAACACCATGAATTGGGGCGACGTGAGATTGAGGATAATAAGGATGTCCGCTTTGCAGGTAACTGCGCCGCCTGTCATCGTAAGGCTGAAAAGGGTATTTACGATGAAGATTCAGTCAGTATTCCCAATTACCCAGACTGGGAAGATTAACGGCTGAGTGCTTCATATGCGTTCTTGTACAAGCGGGTAAGCAATTGCTGGCAGGGCGCTTTTTCGGGCGGGGCTGAGGTGGTCTAGAAAAGC
>JALWQD010000321.1:0-672 GCA_026994735.1 Gammaproteobacteria bacterium
GCCACCGGGATATTGGCCTGGCCTGGCGCAAAGGCAGCGCATTTTCTGCCCCCTTTCAGATACTCGGTGATTTTATTTGCCAGCATCATCAAAATCATCCCTGCCACACCTGACAGAAATTGCCGCTATTGCGGCGAAAAACTTGTCAGCACAAGGGGATTTCTGATAGTTTTGGTCAGCGGAGGGGGTCGGTCTGCCGACCTGCCTGTATCGGACCCAAGAAAGACCTATAAATCTTAAGGAGACAACCATGTCCAATAGAACCGCCAGTGATCATGACACCCTGCTTGTCGTTGCCATCGCCCTTTTCACTCTGATTCTCGGCGTACTGGCCAAAACCGTACTCGCCCATTAGCAGCGACGCAATCAAGTAAGTGGCCGGGCGTGCCGCCTTATCGGCATGCCCGGTTCTTTAATCCCCGACGAATAACACGACCAGGCATTCTCTTATTTCTGCTTTCCGGCTTGTCCTCCAAAACTTTCTTCGTCTGCCATACGCATGACACAAAAATTACTCTGTCTCCTCGATGATTGCCAATATCACTCGGGCGAAATGCTCGCCGAAAAACTCGGCATCAGCCGCAGCGCGATCTGGAAAAAATTGCAAAAACTCCGTCTCAAAGGACTGAAAATTGAAAGCATACCGGGCAAAGGATATCGTTTAAAAACCCC
>JALWQD010000321.1:682-12852 GCA_026994735.1 Gammaproteobacteria bacterium
ATTCGCAAGGCGATCCCCGCGCAATCACCAGCCAGTGATTGCGTCATTTGCCTGCTCGATGAGACAGACTCGACGAACCGCGTTTTACGTGATTGGCTAGCCAGTGATCAACGAATAATTGCCTGCCTGGCCGAGACACAAACGGCCGGCCAGGGCCGTCGTGGTCACAGCTGGCAATCACCCTTTGGTGGCAATATTTACGCCTCGTTACGTTTTTCCATCCCCTTTGGCCCTGAAAAAGTACCCGGCTTGAGCCTCGTCGCAGGCATTGCAGTTATGGAATGCCTGCATGCGCTAGGGGCTGACGATGCTCAGCTCAAATGGCCTAATGACATCCTCTACCAAGGCAAAAAACTGGCTGGCTTGCTCATTGAAATTAGCGGCCAATGTAATGGTCACTGTACCGTTATCATTGGCATTGGCATTAACATCAGCCTCTCTGAAACTGCCGTGCAAGCCATCGACCAGCCCTGCTGTGACCTCGAACAAATTCTCGCTAACATCCCTTCACGAAACAAACTTGCAGGGGAGCTTATCCATCGTCTGAGCACACATATCGAGACTTTTTTACAACGGGGGCTGCCCCCCTTCCTCAGCACCTGGCATCATCATGACTGTCTGCTTGGCGAACAAATTGTTGTCGAATACACTGATCGACAAATTACCGCTATTGCAGCAGGCATCGATGATCAAGGCGCCCTTATTATTGAGACAACCGAAGGCCGGGAAGCGATTCTCGCCGGCGATGTCCATTTGAAACGGAAACCAACCTAGATGTCCTCAGCTATAGTAGAAAACGCATGCGTCCACGACCTTCTTGTGGATTGTGGCAATAGCCGCATTAAATGGACCTGGCTTGAAGGCCGCAACATGAGTCCTGTAGAGCATATTGAACATATCAAGACAGGTGTCCCCGCACGGATGCTCAAGACATGGCTGAAAGAAGCCAAACCGCGGCGCGTCGTCATCGCGAATGTCTGTGGCGAAAACGTTGCTCGAGCCCTGTCACAGTGGCTGCAAAAAAACTGGCAAATCGAAGCTGATTTCATCGTCCCCAGACGCAAGGCCTTTGGCGTCCAGAACGCCTACCCCATTCCTCAACGACTGGGCAGCGATCGCTGGGCATCTCTGGTTGCTGCAAGAAGAATTGGCAAACACCCCGTTTGTATTGTCGACTGTGGCAGTGCATTAACAATCGATGCCCTCAATGCCGAAGGACAGCATCGCGGCGGCCTGATTATTCCTGGCCTGATGATGATGATGACAGCCGTATCAACACAAGCACGCGATCTCAACAAACGCATCGTCGAAGAAGAGAATGATAGGCCCCCCTCAATTGAGTTGCTTGCCGGTGACACCCTGCCTGCCTTGCGCGGGGGGGCACTCTACGCCATGATTGCCACCATAGACCGGGTTGTTGCCGATGTCAGCCAGGCCCTTGGCAAAGACACGGTATTGCTTATTACCGGTGGCGATGCACCTCATCTGGAAGGTCTGCTGGCTGATAACTACCGGCAAGAACCCAATCTGGTCTTCAAGGGTCTTGCTGAGATCGCTCGCAGCCGCTAACGAAATATGCGCCCATTACGCTCACTCATTTACCTGCTCTTGCTGGTAAATATCGCCTCATACTACTGGTATAGCCAGTATGCCGACGAAATACCAGCAGCTGCCACCGTAGAGACGCCGCTCCCGAAAGGCGTACAAACCCTGAACTTGCTCAATGAAGACAAGCAACAGCCAGCCCCTGCCAGCCGTCAGAAAAGGCTGCCGCCGCCAACAAAACGACCGACTTCGAGAACAACAAATAGCAAAGTCGCGACCACAACAGTGCCTCCGGCAGCCGCATCAAAACACCAGCAAGTGTGTCTGCGCGGTGGCCCCTTTAAAACACTCAAGGAAAGAATAACGGTCAAGCATCACTTGTCATCTCTGCCTCAGACAACCGTTTCTGAAAGTAACGAGAAGGCCGCAAGCAGCACAACCTACTGGGTAGGTCTAGGACGCACAGAACATCTCACAGATGCCAACAAAGTCATGGCTGAACTACTTCAGGCTGGCATCACAGACACGGCTGTTATTCCATTAAAGGCGGGAGGATATCTTGTTTCTCTAGGTCTCTATCGTTCCGAAGAAATTGCCAGAAAACGGCGCAAGAAAATCCGTCAACTAGGTTTTGACGCCAGAATCCATCCCCGTACACGGCAAAAAACCCGTTACTGGCTGGAGATTCGTACCCGACAGGAAGGCCTCCTCATGAGCAAACTCGCAGACAAAAACTTCTCTCTGCCAACGACTGCCAGATTCAAGCATACACCTTGTTCCAAATAGGGTGCTACCGTTGACAGCAAGTTGATTGAGAAGTGGCGCCTTGCCTGGCCTCATGTTTCAATGTTTAATAACCGCTTATGGGATAAATGCTGCGCAAACTTTTTTCTGCTGAAAGCAGTGCCTGCCAGACTATAGCCATGTCTGAATGAGTGATTCAGTCTGGATGAAACAGCTGTCAGCCATAATTATCAGATTCAAGGCACAGAACGTACGTAATAGCGGGCTATTGCGAAGAGATGTAACGCAGAAGCCGGATCTTTTAGACGGAAAAGACACATTCATCAATTAATCAGGGCTCCTTGGCAGTTACCCTGAACAATGGAGTGCATACATGACCATCGACCGACACAGCAAATTCCTCGGTGCAATGATCGGCAGCGCACTCGGCGATGCCATCGGCAACCTTGCCAACCGAATCCCTGAGCGGGAATATTTGATCGACGAGATCAACAGTACAGACGCATTGCATTACACCGAAGCCACTGTTATGTCGATGGCCATCGCAGAAATGCTTGTCGTCTTGCAAGATATAGATGGCCAACGTCTTGGCAATACCTTTCGCGAACACTATCTAGCCGAACCCTGGCGTGGTTATGGCGAAGGGCCCAGGAAAATATTCGAACTGGTCAAACAGGAAGGCATCGGTTTTCATGATGCCGCCGCAAGACTGCATGATGGCGCGGGCTCATGGGGTTGCGGGGCTGCTGCTCACATCTTGCCCGCAGCCCTTTTTTATCATCGTGAAGAAGACCTCTATCAACACATTCAGGAAGTCGCCATCATCACTCATAGCAATCCCATCGCTATTGATGGGGCGGTTATCCTCGCCCGGGCAGAAATTAAAGGCATCCATATGAATGTCCATCGACCTTTTTCTCTTGCCGTTATTATTGAACGTTTATCGTCATTGTCCCGTGTCGCTGCCCTGCGCTCAAAACTGCGTTTAATACCCGAATTGATTGAGCAGGAAGTTGATACCCGAGATGCCGCAAAGAGTCTCGGCATTGGTCTCGGCGCACACGAATCGGTTCCCTTTGCACTTTACAATTTCCTCCGTCACCCCCATACGTTCATGGAATGCGTATTGAATGCGACCTTGCATGGCGGCAGCCGCAGCAGCCTCGGGGCAATGGCCGGAGCAATGGCAGGCGCCTATCTCGGCATTGAAGGCATTCCGGACGACTGGCGTCAACGGCTTGAAGGCAACCAGCATATTGAAACCCTGGCTCGCGAACTCGCTGCTCGCTGTGGCGAGTAATTGCTCTCATCGGACGCTGACAGCAATGGCGACCAACAGCCCTAGTGAGCCAGCAAGCGTTGGCGCAGCAACTTAATCACAGCAGCCGTTTCTGGCAAGATTCCTCGCCATATCAGAAAGGCCTCAGCTGCCTGTTCGACGAGCATGCCCAAACCATCGGCAACGCCTGCCGTTGCCTCCTGTTGCTCTGCCCAGCGCATGAAGGGGGTTGCCTTTGCGGCATACATCATGTCATAACAAAAAGTATTTTCGCTGTCTCGCAACAGGCCCTCAGGTAAGTCAGGAACAGTCCCCGACAGGCTCGCCGATGTCGCATTAATAATGAGATCGAAATGCTCCCCGCTCAGGGCCGGAAAAGCCAGCCCTCGAATAGCCCCGGCAAAGGCAAATTCTGACGCCAGCTGAACCGCTTTCTCGACCGTTCTATTGGCAATACTCAGGCTTGCCGGCAAACATTCCAGTAGCGGTTCAATAACCCCTCTGGCCGCCCCACCGGCCCCCAGTAAAAGAATTTTTCGGCCTTTCAGTGACAGCGATAAATTTCTCTTCAAGTCACGAACGAGACCAATGCCATCCGTATTATCGCCAAAGACCTTGCCATCATCGAGAAACTTTATGGTATTGACGGCGCCAGCTCTTTGCGCACGTGCACTTCGCTGATCGACCATTTTCCAGGCATCACGCTTGAACGGCACCGTCACGTTCATGCCTTTACCGCCAGAGGCCTGAAAATTACCCAATGCCTGGGCAAAACCACCCTGATCAACAGCCATGGCCTCGTAAACAATTCTCTCACCAGTCTGACGTGCAAAACATTGATGTATAAAGGGTGACTGGCTGTGGCGAATCGGATTACCAACAACGATATATTGTTCTGGTGGAGCATCAAAGGCAAAGGGATCATTCACTATCCGCTACCCTTCACGCAGCCAAGCAGCAACATCACGGGCATAATAAGTCAGTATCGCATCGGCACCAGCACGCCGCATCGATAGCAAAGCCTCCATCACTGTTGCCCGCTCGTTGAGCCAGCCCTGTGCAGCCGCGGCCTTGAGCATCGCATACTCGCCACTGACCTGGTAAACAAAGGTTGGCATCGCAAATTCATCTTTAACCCTGCGGACAATATCCAGGTAGGGTAAACCAGGCTTGATCATCAGCATATCGGCGCCCTCAGCAATATCCAGCGCCACTTCAGCAAGGGCCTCATTGCTATTAGCGGGATCCATCTGATAGGTCGACTTATCACCACTACCCAGGTTCGCTGCTGAACCAACAGCATCGCGAAAGGGGCCGTAGAAGCTTGACGCATATTTCGCCGAATAGGCAAGAATACGCGTATGAATCTCACCGGCATTCTCCAGAGCATCACGGATGGCCGCAATGCGCCCGTCCATCATGTCGGAGGGAGCGACAATATCGGCGCCCGCCTGGGCATGAGACAGCGCCTGCTTTACAAGGACATTAATCGTTTCATCATTAAGGACATAGCCTTGTTCATCAACCAGTCCATCCTGTCCATGACGAGTAAATGGGTCAAGAGCAACATCAGTGATAACACCGAGCTCGGGAAAACGCTTTTTGATCGCCCGGACAGTACGCTGTGCGAGGCCTTCCGGGTTATAGGCTTCTTCTGCATGATCAGTCTTTGCTGCTGGATCTGTGACCGGAAACAGGGCAATGGCAGGTACACCATGCGCCAGCAGGTACTCACACTCATGCAGCAAACAATCAATTCCCATCCTCTCAACACCCGGCATTGATGGCACGGCTTCGCGCTGCTGTGACTTCTCCAGCACAAAAACCGGGTAAATCAAATCAGCAGCACTGAGAGTATGCTCACGCACCAGACGACGACTGAATTCATCACGGCGTATACGCCGGGGACGCCGCCGGGGAAAACCTCCGGAGAAGTTTTTCATCACCTATGCCTCCTGTTCCCTGAAGCCACCCAGCAAAGATAGAATGCGCTTGAAGATTAAGTCGACATCACCGTCACCGGCAATCTCAATCAAGCGCCCTTGCTGCTGATAATAACCAATCAGCGGTTTCGTCTGCTGGTCATAGATCTGTAAACGGTTAGCAATCGTTTCTTCATTGTCATCAGCACGCTGCTTGAGATTGCCACCACAGGCATCGCAACGGCCATCAACCTGTGCCGCCTGAAAATAAATATTGTACATCTGTCCACATCCCTCACAGGTCCTGCGACCCGTTAGACGTTTCAGCAAGAGGTCCTTGCTGACATCGATCAACATAGCGGTATCAAGCGGTTGGCCAAGCCGATCCAGCATGACATCCAGTGCCTTGGCCTGAACCAGATTGCGGGGAAAACCATCAAGGATAAAACCATTGGAGGCATCCGCCTCAGCCAATCGTTCTTCGATCATACCGAGAACAATATCATCAGAAACCAGTTCACCCGCATCCATTGCCGCCTTGGCTTTTAAACCCAGCGCTGACTTGGCACCAACGGCAGCACGTAGCAGGTCACCCGTTGAAATCTGCGGAATACCATAATGCGCCATCAGGCGCTTCCCCTGTGTACCCTTGCCTGAACCTGGCGCCCCTAGCAAAACGATCCTCATGCCCCTCTCCTCAATCACTGATCATCAATAATATCCGCGAATAAACAGGCTGTCATGATAACAAAACTCTTCACTGACAGATCAATTTTCACGCGAGATAATCTTCCTTCGCAGTCATTGTTGTCACCGTTTGGACTTTTCTTGACCCCTTGTCAATAAATGACCATGCTAGAAGAAAGCAGAAAAATAATGGTGACTTTCAGCATCCAAACGTGTCACCGTAAACTTGAGCAACCAAAACGATATCGGTCAAGAAAACTTCTCGCTGCATGAACTCCTGGGAGGGATTTCCAACAATGAATAGGAAAAATGCCTTTTATGCGCAATCAGGTGGCGTCACAGCTGTCATTAACAGTACGGCTTGCGGCCTCATCGAAAGTGCACGCCAATACCCGCAACAAATTGAAAAAGTCTTCGCTGGTCGCAATGGCATTATTGGTGCTCTGCGTGAAGAGTTAATTGATACCAGCTGCGAAAGCAAATCAGCCATTGCGGCTCTGCGTCATACACCGGGCGGCGCCTTCGGCAGTTGCCGTTACAAGCTAAAGGGCCTGGATGAATATCAACGTGAATACAAACGGCTGATCGACGTCTTTGCCGCGCATAATATCGGCTATTTTTTCTACAACGGTGGTGGCGACTCTGCCGATACCTGTCTCAAGGTTTCGCAACTTGCAGAGACCATGGGTTATCCTATCCAGGCCATACACATCCCGAAAACTGTCGACAACGACCTCCCGATCACCGATAACTGCCCCGGTTTTGGTTCGGTGGCCAAATACATTGCCATTGCCACACGAGAAGCCAGTTTTGATGTCGCCTCAATGGCAGAAAATTCAACCAAGGTCTTTGTCCTTGAAGTCATGGGCAGGCATGCCGGCTGGATTGCCGCAGCAGGTGGTATGGCTGCGACAAATGACTGTCCACTCCCCATCGTCATCCTATTTCCTGAAATCCCCTTCAATGAACAAAACTTCCTCGCTCGCATCCAGCAGCACGTCGAAACATCCGGCTATTGCTCTGTCGTCGTCTCTGAGGGCGTCAAAGACAGTCAGGGACAGTTTCTCGCCAATCAAGGCAGCAAAGATGCCTTTGGTCACGCACAACTAGGAGGGGTTGCACCGGTTATCGCTGCACAAATCCGGAACGGGCTGGGCTTCAAATATCATTGGGCTGTCGCTGATTATCTGCAACGGGCAGCCCGACATATCGCTTCGGCGACTGATGTTGAACAAGCCTATGCATTGGGAAAAGCAGCTGTAGAAATGGCACTTAATGGAGAAAATGCCATTATGCCCACCATCGAGCGCCTCACCGATACCCCCTATCATTGGCAAATTGGCAAGGCACCACTTGAGAACGTCGCAAATGTTGAAAAGATGATGCCAAGAGAGTTTATTTCGGTCGATGGTTTTGGCATTACCGAAGCCTGTCGTCGCTATCTCCAACCACTCATCACCGGAGAAAGCTACCCACCCTATCAAGACGGCATGCCACAGTATATTCGTCTCAAGAGACAGCTAACCAAGAAAAAACTGGCGAGCGACTTTGAGCTGCGCTAACTGCTTCAGGCAGGAAACCCTGGCATTAAGGATCGCTGGAAATCTCCAGGGAAAGGAGGGAAGACCACTGACAGGGCACTTTATTTCCAAATTGACCGAAAATCGCGCTGTTTCTTCTCATACAGCAATTATTGCCCCCTCTGAAGAAGAAAAAAGGCCAGTAAATACCGGCCTTTCAATATCATCCAGTGGCCATCACAGCCCAGACAGTCACGATTACTCGCCACTGTTCTCATCACCGCGCTCTTTCTTGATCCTTTCGTAAATCTCTTCACGATGAACCGATACATCCTTCGGGGCATTGACACCAATGCGTACCTGACTGCCACGCACACCGAGTACTGTGACAGAGACCTCATCTCCAATAATCAGGGTTTCCCCTACCCTGCGGGTCAAGATCAACATTATTGTCTCCTTCAAAATAGTTATAAAAACTATCAACCGCACAGCCGCCTGCATGCAAAGGTTTGATAACCACTCTGCATACACACAGGTCAGTCAATGGGTGCGCAGTCAAACTCCGCAACTGCGCGCCGTACCAAACATGAATTTTCCCGCCTCAAGCATCCCGCTTGTCGGGGAATTCGCAAAGATCGCTAACCACACAGCTTTGACAGCGAGGCTTTCTCGCTATGCAGGTATAACGACCCAAGAGAATCAGCCAATGATGTGCATGCAGAAGAAATGCCTCCGGCACAGCCGTCATCAAACGGTCCTCAACTTCTCGGACATTCTTACCCGCTGCCAGTCCGGTTCTGTTTGCAACCCTAAAGATATGAGTATCGACAGCTATCGTTGGCTTGCCAAAGGCAATATTGAGAACAACATTAGCAGTTTTACGACCAACACCAGGCAATGATTCAAGCGCTTTCCGCTCACCCGGGACATCGGCCCCATAACGCTGGCAGAGTATAGCGCATGTGGCGATGATATTCTTCGCCTTCGAGTTATAGAGGCCAATAGTACGAATATAGGATTTTAATTCCTCGACGCCCAAGGCCAAAATCGCAGCCGCGGTATTGGCTTTCGCAAACAATGGCGCCGTTGCCTTGTTAACAGCCTTGTCGGTTGCTTGCGCAGAGAGCATGACGGCAATCAGCAATTCGAACGTCGAAGCATAAACCAGCTCGGTCTGAGGCGCTGCATCAACAGCCTCAAGCCGTCTAAAGAAGGTCTCTCTCTGAGCCGCATTCATAAGTGCTTTAATCTGCGTCCATTCATGCCGGGTTTTCGACAGCCACAGCGGCAGGTGCCTTGACTGCGCTGTCTGCCTGTTGGCGCCGTTCATCAATGACATTTTTAATTGCAATCAGCAGGCCCAGGCCGATAAATGCACCCGGCGGCAGAATGGCCAACAAAAAGCCGCCGTAATCATCAACCAGCGTTATCTGCAAACCACGCGCGGCGTCACCAAACATCAAATGCGCATGAGCCAATAACGTGCCCTGGCCGAGACTTTCTCGCAAGGCACCGAGTACGACCAGCACCAGCGTAAACCCCAACCCCATCATGAAACCATCCAGCAGTGATGGCAGCAGAGGGTTCTTGGCGGCAAAAGCTTCTGCGCGTGCGATAATGGCACAGTTAGTCACGATAAGAGGAATAAAAATACCGAGCACTTTATAAAGATCATGCAGGTAAGCGTTCATCAGCAATTCAATCGTCGTCACGATAGCGGCGATAACGAGGACAAAAACGGGGATACGAATCTCCGGACGCAACCAGCCGCGAATCAAGGAAACAGTACCATTGGACAACACCAGCGTCAGCAAGGTAGCCAAACCCAGCCCGAGCCCATTAATAACCGTCGTTGTCACCGCCAGCAGCGGGCACATACCAAGAATTTGAACCAGTGCAGGATTGTTTTCCCAAAGCCCCTGGCGGGTAATTTGACGATAATCACTCATGCTTTCTTTCCTTCTCCGGCATAATCGCCGGCGTACTAAAAATCATTTGCCGATGACGATGATAGTAAAGCAGCGCCTGATGAACGGCCTTGACTACCGCCCGCGGCGAAATGGTAGCGCCGGTAAACTGATCAAAAACACCGCCATCCTTAACAACATTCCAGCCCAACTCATCAGGATCCGTTAATGAGCGGCCATCAAACTGGTGAACCCAAGGACTGCGATCAACATCAATCCCATCACCCAAGCCAGGTGTCTCACGATGCTGAAGCACACGTACACCATAGAGACTCTCATCGGCTTTGATTGCCACGAGCATACGAATGTTCCCGTTGTAACCATCCGGAGCGACGACTGTCATTATCGCTGCCACGGTCTTTTGGCCCAGTCTGGCCCGGTAAATCATCAATGCCTGGCTACTGCCGAGCCACTCTTTATTGACAACAGCGATCCGGTCACTGGTTAAATCATTATCATATTGCTGGCGTGGAATCAGTGTATTGAGCGTTTGCAACAAGGCTGCTTTTTCATTTTCAGCAATACGCTCTTCCGTCATCAAATTAGTCGAGCTGACGAGCAAGGTGCCTGTAAAAGCAAACAGCCCCAGCACAACAGCTGTCACCGACATATGCCTGAGTAAGGCATGACTCATCGGACGTTGTGTCCAAAGACACGTGGCTTGAAATGTGTATCGATCAGGGGCACGGTCATATTCATCAAGAGCACGGCAAAAGCAACAGCATCCGGATAACCGCCCCATTGTCTGATAATGTAAACAAGCACCCCAATACCGACCCCATACAGCAAACGGCCCGGATTACTGGTCGCCGCCGTCACCGGGTCAGTGGCAATAAAAAAAGCACCGAGCATGA
Source organism: Gammaproteobacteria bacterium (assembly GCA_026994735.1). Taxonomy (GTDB): domain Bacteria; phylum Pseudomonadota; class Gammaproteobacteria; order SZUA-140; family SZUA-140; genus RI-283. The sequence goes on from JALWQD010000321.1 coordinate 11,201, forward strand.
TTGCCCCACTGAACATGTGAAACAACGGTGAAGCATGATGCGCACCATCAAAAGCATAGAAGACAAATGACAACAGGGCCAGGCTGCCAATCATCGCCAGCGGAATATGCCAACTAATAATGCGACGTCCAATGAGAATCAAACCACCGAGCAAATAGCCGGCATTGACCCATTCCCACCCCTTACCGCCGAACCAGCCAAAAATGGGAATAATACTCAACATATGACTCGTTTGATCATCCAGCCCCAGCTGAGCACGAATTTCCACCACTGTATTCCCCTGACCAAGATGATTCTTGAGGCTATCAAGTGGCGTTGCCTCAGTAAGAGCATCAAAAGTAAGGCCTGCGGGCAAATGGCCGCTGAAAATATAACTGAAAGTATCGATGAAACCCAATGGCTGGGCACTGAAGGCAATCACCGGCAACCAGCTGGTCATCTCTCGCGGAAACGACACCAGCAGCATGACATAACCCAGCATTGCCGGATTGAACGGATTGTAGCCCAGGCCACCATAGAGTTGTTTCGCAACCACAATGGCAAAAAAAACACCGAGTACCGTGATCCACCAGGGCGACATCGGCGGCAAGGTCATTGCCAACAAAACACCCGTCACAGCAGCACTGCCATCCGTCAAAAATGGGCCTAATGGGCGACCACGCAGCTTTAACATCGCCGCTTCACAGATCAGCGCGGTGCTTACAGCGATCGCCATATTAATCACTAAACCCCAACCAAAGAACCAGGTATAAGCAGCCAGACCAGGAATCAAGGCGAGCAACACTGTCACCATCACCCGGGTGACTGAATTCGCTGCATGAACATGTGGAGATGTTGCCGGCTTCAAAAACATCGACACCCCCCGCTGCAATCAATCCTGCTCATTTTTTCCTTCCTGTTTGCGTGCCTCACGCTTCTCGGCCGCCGCTTCGGAGCGCTGTTTTTCTGCCGCCTCCAAAGCGCTATTGCGCCGCTCTTCGGCACGCGCCATAGCGGCATTGATTTCACCCTGACGCGCCGCCTTAGCCTTTTCTCGCCCCGGTGCAACGGCTGTTTTTTTGCGCTTCCGGCGGGCCTCGCGCTCAGCCTTCTCACGGGCCAGGCGTTGCTGGCGGGCATCATGTCGCTGGCGGGCCAGATCTGCTTTTTCCTTTTCTCGTTCCTTGATCCAGATATCACCCTTTGCATAACGATAATATTGCACCAATGGAATATGGCTCGGGCAAACATAGGAACAACAGCCACATTCAATACAGTCAAAGAGATTGTATTCCTGCACGCGATCAAGGTCGCGAAATTTGCTGAACCAGTAGAGTTGCTGTGGTAACAGATTTATGGGACAGACATCAGCGCAGGCACCACAACGGATGCAGGGCATAACGGCCTGTTGGTCAATCGCTTCATGCCGCTGGGCAAGCAGGCAATTCGTTGTCTTGATCACAGGAATATCTGTACGCTGAAGCGCTATCCCCATCATCGGGCCGCCCATCACCAAGCGACCAAGGGCATCATAGTCTGTCGCACAGGCAGCCAGCAGATCATCCATCGAGGTACCCATAAGGACCTCCAGGTTTCGCGGACGACCAACAGCCTCCCCCGTGACAGTAATATAGCGGGAAATCAATGGCTGACCAAGATTGATGGCCCTGTAA
>JALWQD010000322.1:0-5956 GCA_026994735.1 Gammaproteobacteria bacterium
GTATCATCATCGATTTCCTGTTGCAGCAGTTCGCTTTCAAGAGCTTCGAAGAAGTCACTCTTATCATCCCGAAGTTCCGGTTCAATCCAGTTTTCAGGAAAGAGAAATACCTTGCGATTGGCCTCCCAGACCCGGTAATTTTTGCGCCATTTCCACTCTTCGATGTCATCCCTGCCAAACTCCAGTGTATCTTCAAGCGCCAGATGGATTCGCTGTACGAACTGTTGCAGTGATGCATTGGCCTGCTTGATGCGCGAGGTTTTGTAGCAAGGCGCCATTTCAGGGTCGATCAAATAATAGCCGTATACATCGTTGGCGGTTTTCAGTCCACATTCGTTATTGGCAATGACATAGCCCAGCAACGCCTGCCGTTGCAGGTCTCTCAGATCATTGCGTATGACGGGTGCAATCTCCAGCCACTCTTCCTCGTCATATCGACTGGCAACCACCTGCTCAATGGCATCGCCCTGATCCTCGGCGGCAAAACCCCAGGCATCTTCAACACTCACTTGCAGTTTTTCAGCCAAGGAAAAGGCCCTCTCCAGCCTCTTCAGGCCGCCGTCACCAGCAAATGAATCCCATGTCGACCAGTCATAACCATTTGAACCCATCAGAAATCCGAGGTCAGAATCACTCCACCCGGTTGCTGCGCCCAGGGAGGGCGCAGACTGCACTGGCGACTGAGACGCATTCTGGGCATCAAACCATGCAAAGACACTGGTTTTACCGGTAAACAGCCTTTGCCCCACATCTGCATTACGCGACAGGTTGAGGGATCCATCCAGTTCAATCGCCGTATCACCTGCCCGTACCGGCAATGCATCCGGATCCAGCCAGCCGAAGTGCTGGTTCTTTGTTCGAAGCACTGAAAAGTCATCCGTACTCAAATCAAAGGCGTTGATGATCGTGGCGTGTTTTTCCATCAGTCCATAGGCATCGATGGAAGCCTCCTCAAGCACTGTTTCCGTTGTCAGAGCAACAGGCGCTCCCTCCCTGTCCGCAAGCAATATCTCAACAAAAGAAGTGGATATATCCAGGTTATCGGCAATGGCGTTTAACAAAGCCTCTCTGCGTTGCTGGAGATAGAGCGGTTCCTCTCCCTCTGGAACCTCCTGACCATTGTCATCATCAAATCCTGCATCAGGAACAATGGCATTGAGCGTCTCTTGAAGCCCATTCAGGAACGTTCTGATCTCATCACGTTTACCGTTATTGACTGGTTCGAGCAAGAGCGCATGCACCTCAGCAATGGAGAGCCCGGATGCCTTGACCTGCTGCAACCTCTCATAAACCCGTCTTGCACCCTGAGGCGTAGCCATTTGCAAGCCGGTCAACTCCAATAGTTGGGTCAACTCGTCATCGGAAAGTCCCAGATCCCCGGCACAACTGGAGTCTGTAGTCCACCAGCTGACAATATCGCCGACAGCCAGTCCGGAATCGCGCTGGATATGAAGAATATCGGCAATACTCCCCAGTAACTCCTGCCCGGTCTGATCATCGCCAAGAGAGGTCAACAGCACATCAAGCTCTGTAACGCCAAGCCCGGTTGCATGCTGTAAACGAACAAAGCGATGCATGCGATCCAGCACAGAATGAAAATCATCTTTGCCTCCCTTCAGTGATCCGGTTTCTGCGCTCAGAGTTACCTTGCCATCCGGATTAACGCTTGTAGTCGCCAGCAAGGCCTCAAGGCCGGACAACTCCATCTCCCCATGCCGTAACAGGGTTTTCACATTCCTGAGCTTTCGCAAGGAATCCACATGCCAGTAAACCTTCAGCTGTTCAGCCGAAGCGGATTCTGTAACCAGACCGATTTCCGCCTCATGCAGCCCGACACATTCGGCAACAGCCAGATCCCGTGCTGTCTCGTCGTCAGCCCGACGCAGGGTATCCAGCAACTCATACCGCTCTATGCCGATATGCCTTAAAAAATGACGCGCCTTCTCCACAGAGAGGTTGAACGGCAGGTTCCATGGGTATTGGGCAGTTGCCAGAATCTCATAAGCGGCGGCATTGAAATGCTCCGGCCTGGCCGCAATTGTCTCCGAAGGCTCATCGGTCTGCGGCGCAAAGTCGGCCACCGGGGCAATCGCGTTTTCAAGCACTTCGAGCACCAGATCGACATAGGGGATCACCGTCTCACTGTTGTCGCAATCCAGCTCGATCTTCTCGATATCGGGGCGCCGTTCAAACAGCAGCTCGCGCCCGTTGACGCCCTGCTCATTCTCGGCTCTGGTCAGAAAATCAATCAAGTCAACCAGATAGGCGGAAGGACCAAGGGCCGAGCAGCAATGGCTGCAGGAGATTGCCGGGATCGACTCCGCAGGCGTGCTTCCATCGCCGCTGGCCATCACAACCGCTGTTTCCTTACCGCCCAGCGCCTGAAAATCTGCCCCGCGCATGGCAGGGCTGGTCATCGCAAAGGTATTCAAGGCCGCAGCATGAACGCGCTCGGCCCGCGCATACATATCCCGAGCCTGGCGAACGCCGCCCACCTTCTCCTTAAATCTGCGCGTAAAGGCGCTACGCCCCATCCGTGTAACGTCCTGTACACTGCGAATGCCGTGATCCCACAAGGGGCGTATCGCTTTGAGCTTGCCTGTTTCCGGAGCCAGGCGGAAGAGATGTTCAACCGGGGCCAATTCCCGCAGCAGCCGTTCGCGTGATTGCGCATCCTGGTCCTTAATGATCCGCGTCAGCGTTGTTTTGCCTAAATCCAGTTCCGGATTGTCCTTCAACAGCGTTTTCAGTGCCTCACCCGGCAAGTCCTTGTCCCGCAGCCACTGTTGCAGAAACACCTCCGACGGAAACTGCCTCTCCACCTGACCGGCCAGCATGTCGGCATAGCGATCCAGCCTGTCCTTTCCGTCCTGCCCCGGCACCCAGTCGGGAAGTTCCACACTCTGCCCGGCAACAACATCGCGCCACTCGTTCCGGGTCAGCCGGGCCAGATCGCGGGCGCGCTCAATCCCGTGATGCTTTTTCAAAAGGCCGTATAGCGCTTCATCGTCGCCAATCAGGGTATGGATGCGGAGAGTCTCCCGAACCCTTTCAACCTTCGCTGCGTGTAATGCTCCGGAATCAACCAGCTTATCGAGAAACCCGTCTCCCCCGCATTCATCATCAAGATGGCCCTGAACAAATGCTTGCGACTCCTGCCTGTTCAGGCCCGCCAGTTTTAACAGCCGCAGGCTCTTTTCATCCTGTCTGAGCACACCATTTACTTGGGCACGCCCCACCGCCTCCAGTGCCGGGTTGATGTCAAAGCGTGACACCCAGTTTCTGGACTGCGCCCTTTTCATCGTATCGCGCAGCACCCCCCTGCGTTGGGTAGCCAGACCACCTGCCGTTGCCAACAGCCCTCCCCGGATCAGGGCGAATATCCACTCTGCCTCAACCCTTGTCCCGGATTCCGACAGACGTTCGGCCAGCACATGCGAGCGAATCCATTGCGCCACCCGAAGCGGTGATTCATCAACCCGGTCAGCCAACAGGTAGATGTCATGCTGATCCAGACCAGAGGGTCTCTTGCCCTTCAGCAGTGGGGAGACTTTTCCGTTCAGAACCTCGAATAATGATCTGCCACGATAGGCCTCATCCCCTACGGAGAGGTTGACTTCCTCATGCGCATCCGCGCCGATAATCAGCGGTGAACTGGCCGCAGGTTCCGTAGCCCGCTTGGACTTGAACACGCGGATAATGAGATCGGCTCTGGATTTGGATGGATCTGTAAATGATCCTGGGGAGTAGGTAATACTGTAAGCGCCATCAGTATCGGTGACCGACTCGCCCAGCAGCGCTTCTTCACCAATGCCACGATCAAACGCCTTGACAATCATACCCGGGATTGGATGCCCGTCAGGCTGCACAATTCTGCCGGAAACCGAATATTCGCCGGTCTGATCACTGCTGCTGGTTGATGCAGCGTCGGCGGATTGGGATGCCAGCATCCCCTGAATCAGTTTGAGAACCTTCTGCCCGGCTATCCCGGTCGGCCGCAAACCACTTTTGGACTGGATATCCATCACCGCATCGCGGGTGTCTGCCCCGAAAAAGCCCGGGCGATCATTGATCGTATAACCCAGCTGTCGAAGCATCTTCTGCAACTTCGACACGGCTGCTCCCCGTGAATTCATTTTCAACATTGGTCTTCTTGTTTGTCCCGGCATGGTTTTCCCCTGTCTAAATTCCAGTCAATTCATGATCACTACGCCTCACTGTGAATGTTTGTTATCAACTATCTATTCTTCCCTAACTTCCCAATATCAATCGAGTCTTACCCTATCAATTTCAATGTTGGGACAACAGTGATATCTTATTGTCAATAATGACATTCACGACATGGGGGTGGATGATTTGAATTATCTCCATACTCTAGAAACAGCTCTAGAGGCATTACCCTAACGTCCAAGTCTTCTCCTACCTTACGTGCTGCCGAATGTACGCTAACTTCGACACTATCCGTAGATATGTCTGTAAATGGATATGAACTGTTTACATCCAGCCAAGATGTAACACCACCCAAATCAAATGATATGCTCAAAATGCTGTAACCTTCTTTCTCAGGAGAATAATTCTTCATGACTCCATCGTCTCCCATCATTTGTTTAGACAAACAGCGTATTGTTTCGATCTGCTCAGTCTCATCCTCTATAAGTGATATTTTTAATGAAACATCTGCAGGTGAAACTCGGATCCATTCTGCTCTATATGTTGACTGCCTAATATACGAATTAATTTCTTCTTCCGTCAAACGAGGCTGCAGCCCTTGACTATGGGCATGCATAGAAAGCACACCATAAAGTTCTCTAACATATTGTCCGTAAAGTTCAGGTCTTTCATGAATAATGTCTGGATGATGGCCTTTCATCCCATGACCTATGCCAGTATTAAAAGTATTATTTTCAGCAGCACCACTTCCAGTAGCATGAGCATAAGTGTCACCAAACCGATGAAGTAGAAAACCAAACTCCACAGTTCCAGGAGTACTATTACTTAATGCTTCAAATGTTTTTAACCTTTCTGTTCCAGCCTTCTCTCCAGTTAACGCATGCAAACCTCTCTGGACAACATCCCTTCTTCTACTTTCTTTTCTGTCAGGGAATAAATCAACTACTCGTCGCTCCTGAGTAACAGCATCAAGTTCACCAATCTCATCTGGAAGCTGCGTATAAAGCGCGTTTTTAAATGCCGTCTCCTTATCAAAACCAGCAGCTAATGAAATGAAATAGACGGTATAAAAATGCCCTGCCTCACCATACTTCCCTGTGAAATCAAATCTACTAATCGGATTACCCTTTACATATGCGTACAAATTAATCCCATCTCCAACTCCAATTGGATCTGCTGAAATCCACCTACCAATATTTGGAATAAAATATCTTGCCGAATGGTATGAAAAGCCTGTTTCTTCATCTCTTTCTTTACCAGTATAACGATATCGCTTCTGGCTCGCTTCCTCCACACTCCTACCTGACCTATAGGCCGAAGTTCCATAAGGGTGGTATTCCTCATAAGTAATCACCTGCGCCGCCTCATCCAACTCCAGCGATGCCGAGCCAAGGTGATTGCCAAGCTGATAGCGAATTGTGGAATCGGGCAGCAATGCAGTTCCTGTAGTTTTGGTTTCGATAAGTGCAATGCGTTGATTGTCACCCATCACATGCAGGGTTTCGCGTTCATGGGTAAGCGTATTGTGTTTATGCTCACGATAAACCTCCCAACCGCCAAGGTAGATACGTTCCTTGATCAGATTGCCGTTGGTCTGAACGATTTTTCGTACCCGTTGACCGGAAGCGTCGTAGACGTAATGAGCCGTGCCGCCCCCACCGAGATCAACTTCACAAAGCGGCACGCCGGACTCCCACCCGATCGGGGGCAAAGGGCGCATGGCGGCCAAGACCCGGGGCGCGGCATAGGCGTGGTGGTCGCCCTCTCCCGGTGTGTCGGTGCTGAG
>JALWQD010000322.1:5966-12821 GCA_026994735.1 Gammaproteobacteria bacterium
CCCACGGCATCTGTGGCAAATGCGGCATGGCTGTCATGCTGCCGTGCGCGTTGTAGGTGTAGATGTCGCCATAAACCGGAGTATCGGCATATGCCTGTTGTTCATCTTCTCCGGGTCTGCTGGTGCTGAGCAGCCGATTGCTGTCCGTCGCGTACTGGTAATAGCGTTTCCAGCCGCCACTGCCTGCCCTATGTTTCATGGAAAGGATATTGCCGACACCGTCATAGGCGTATTTCTGCGTGTACCGTCGCAGAGCCTGATCATCGCCCGCTGCCGGGATAATCATGATATCGGGGTCGGCTGGCCCGGCCGGGCCGTTCTGACCGGCATGCTCTCGCCCTTCGGCCCGGGTCAGGCGATAGAGTGCGTCGTATTCGTACTTGGTGTGTGGATCGACCATGCAGTTGTTGAAAAACACCGTCTGCTGGGCATGGTCGCGGATTTCGGTGATGTTGCCTGTCGGATCATAGGTGTAGTTCAGATCCTGCAATATCTTTGGATTAAGGCTGCGCGTGGTCAGCAATCGGGTTAAACGAAACGTATCCGCATCGTAACTGTAGTGGGTTGTCGCACCGTTGGCATAACGAATCTTTTCCCGCTGTCCTTTGGCGTCATAGCGAATATCCAGTACAAACGGCGTGATTGCCTCATTGCCGCGCAAACTGACCTCAACGCCTTTTAGCGCACCGCGCTCGCCGTAATGATTCACAGTGACACTGCCATCAGGCGTGGTTGAGGAGAGCACCCGATTCAGCGCATCGAAGCCGGCCTGTTGCTCAAAGCGTTCACTCTCCAGCAGTGATTCAGGATCGGACAGGTTCCAGTCAACGGTTGCCTTGAATTCTTTCGCCAGTCTGCGGCTGCCGTGCAACAGATTCCCCTTGAAGTCGAAGACATGATTTTCAATCATACCCGCCTGATCGAATACTCTCTTCGCCTGCCCGTTCAGATTCAGCGCCACATCACCGGGGCTGTTGTCGCCATAGAGCGTTGCGCCGATCAGCAACTCGGGGCCGCCTCCCTCCTGCATCCAGTTTTCAACTGGTCGGTGCAATGCATCAAACACATTGCGAAATAGATGGTTCCGGCTATCCCAGCTGCGAATGGGATTACCGACGATATTGAGCAGTGTCCACTTTTCGTCTGCATCCATGCTGAGCTCATACAACGCCGGGGAGCCCTCATCCTTTCTGCCGGGCAGCATGGAGTAGCCATATTGCATCACCGCATTGCCACGATCATCGATAATGGAAAGTACATTACCCTCGATATCCTGAATCGTTCGCGTAACGTATTTTCTGGTATCGCCGTTGTCTGCAATGGCATAAAAAGCTCTGCCCAGTGAATCCAGATGGGTCACGGCAGGCGTATCGGCATGTCTGGCAGCCAGCCATGCGGCCCTGACTTCGGGGTCGGTGGGTTCACCGCCTGCCGGATCAGGGCTGCCACGCTCTGCATACCACGCACTTTCCAGTACGGTGTCATTCACATCCCAGCTTACCTGTTTCCACGCATCAAACTCAACTTTGGTAAACGTGCCGTTGGGTAGATCGGTACGAACCTGTCTGCCCACGGCATCGTAATGCAGAATCGGCGTGATTCCGGTTTCAACCAGTTCCACCGCATCTTCATAGTCTGGGCTTACACTGAAATAAGGTTCATACTGTTTGACGGGATTGCCCTTGTTGTTAAGCACCGTACGTCCGTTACCAATCCAGCGTAGTTCGGTACCCGTATCAACCTCCGTGACCTGTCCATCTGCATTCAGTTTTCTGGCAATACCCGGCTCAGCCTGAACTTTCGTCATCACCACATTACCAAAGCCATCCGAATACTCATATTTTTGTTGCCACTTGGTATTCACATCACCATGGGTTTCACGGGCTTTGCTGTAGGCATAATTCGGTTTACCATGATTGACCCAGTTGAACAGCTCGTATTCCATTGATGTTGTCGGATTATCCAGCGTATCGCCTTCGCCAGCTTCCGCTTTACCCATCACAGCCGACTTGATCACCAGCCCCAGTTCATCTGTTGCCACCGCCGTGCGGTTCAGGTTGGCATCGGTCATCAATACTGGTTGCAAAATACGGTAATCATTCTCCGCCAGCACCTCATTGCCCACCGCATCGACAACCTTTATGGTCAGAAAATCATAGGCATCCAGTGTAACGTGGGTTTCATTACCAAAGGGATCGCGCACACCCTTGGGAAGATAGAAGTGATCTTCCGGGCTTGCAGGATAGATTGAGGTTCCTGATGGCATCCACCAGCCATTATGCTCCGCCAGTTGGACATAACCACCTTCAATGAGCATGGCATTATCGACTTTATCGCCATACACATGAGTCACCAGACCGGGCGTAAAGGCCAATTGATAGGCCTCATAGGGCAGCCCAAGCTTACCCTGTTTCCCCGGCGGTAATACTCCGGACATATCATCTTTCATGAACAGGCTTATGGAGTGCTTGAGCTGGCGCTTTTGCAAGCTGCCATCGGCCACCTCTTCATATGGAATGCTTGCCGCATCTGTATTGGCCTGCAGCAATTCTGCCAGCGTAAAAAACTGACCATCGTCAGGGGCTGCGCCAGTCAGTTCATAGCTGTGCTGCTCATAGCCCACGCGCAGGCGGTAACAATCTTCCTCATCAATATCCTGCGTGTAGTCAGCTTCAGTAATCACCACATGCAGCCTGGCCTGCTCCTGCTGCGCTTCGGGGGCTAACGAACGATCCACCACCCCGCGGGGATAAACCACATCCGCGCTTTTAAGCGGATTGCCCAGATCATCCGTCTCCAGCACCAGCGAATGGGAGATACGCGGATCGGCCGGATTGCGTTCATAGTGATAGGCAATGGACTCGGAGGCTGTAACCAGAAACGATGCAAACCGATTACCACCTTTGGGCTGAATCAGGTGGATCTGGCTGGTGGATTGGGATGTGATATAAGGATGACGTTCTTTATCAGACCCATCTAGAGCATAGGTCTCGGAGCGAAGTATTTGCCCCTTGAATGCCCTGAGCGCTTCCCGCCATTCGGCCGTGCTCAATCCATCCGGTAATGTGGGCGCCGGCAGCTGATGCTCATTCAGGTCGTCATTGCGATAATATTCATGGGCAAACTGGCTCAAAATATGCTCCCGGTCCAGATAGGCGCCAGTATGAAACCAGGTTTTGGTCAATATGGGCGGTTGATGCAGATCTTCCTCGACGATATTGGCAGCATCTGAGCGAACGAAATGTTCAAAGCTTTCACTGTCAAGTTGATCCACCCGACCAAAGCCACGGAACTCCCGTTCAGCGTGATCATAATAGCCGTGATGATAGGTATATTCAGAAACAAAGCGCAGACCCGTAATATGATCCCGCTTTTCCAGCTTGCTAACCACATGCACCGGGAACGGCAGCTTCGTCACCCATGGCGTATTATTCTTCTTGTCTTCCAGATAATAGTGCGTCGAGCTTGTGTAGTGCCAGCTGGTTTCAGCGCCCATACCGTTTTCATATCGAATCAGCACATGCGGTTTCTTCCCACGCATCAGATCAATATACTGCAAGGCACGGCCCTGATGCGCAGGTAGCGGGGAAGACCAGACAATGCAGGATGTACCAGTACCCAGCAAATCAAGTAATGCCACATAGCTTTGTGAATCCACCTGCGGGAAGGGCGCAATGACTTCCGGGGTTTCACAAAACCGATTACCACTATCATTTAACCAGCATCTGTATGCATCCTTGCCCAGATAAACAATGTCCGTGGTTCCAGAGCCATCAATATCGCCCAGGCGCAGAAATTGCGGATTAAACGAATCAGGATGATCAAAGTGCGGGGCATTACCCATCGTCACCTTTGGCCCAAATCTGCCATACCCAAGATTGGGCCAGTAGACGACCGACCCATTACGAATGCGCACAATATCCTGCAAGCCGCTGCCAGACATACTGCCCAGAAAGATAGACTGGGTTGAGTCGGCAAAGACAAGTGTTGGTCCCTTTTCCTCGTCAATTTCCTTTCTGATCGTTCTGGAAGCTGAAAAACCTTTTTTACCCTCTGAAGGGTACCACCGAAATACTTCATCTTCTGTAATCAACACATCAGCCTTGCCATCACCATCCAGGTCAATCCATTTCAGGTTCGGGTCAGAGAAGTTAATGGCGGGGATGTGCCTGAATGCGGTGAATGCCTGCCATGACTCATCATCAGCCAGCGGGAAGAATCCCTTCACCCGACCCTGCCATGCCACCAACTGCTTCTCTCCCCTTGATTCCAGATCAAGCAACTGCAATGCGCCACTGGCAACCCCTGAAAAAGAGGGTTGGGGAGAGACAATGTGGGCGGATGAAAATTTTCCATGACCAAGGTTGGATTTGTAATACAGGCCACCTGCCTGTTCGGTCAAAATCCCTGAAATACCCTCGCTATAGAGATCGACCCACTGATGCTGCTGACCATCGATACCCGCAGCTATATCATGGAATGCACCCTCATCCAGCTTCCGAATCTCATGGCTCCATGCATGTTTCTGGTAGGAAAAAGAAACCGGAGGTAAAGACTTTCGGGTATATGTACCATCTTCGTGTCTGATCCACCCCGTTTGATCCACAGAGGAGAGAAAACTGAAACCGGGCGTATCCTCATAATGAAGTTGCACTGATTTAACCAGGCACGGACTGTCCCCCAATTCATCAAATTCATGGAACATCAGTACACGTTGACAACGTCTATATGTACGAATCTCAAACCCGGAGCGATATTGGGAAAACGGATCGTGCCGAACCGGCCACTGGGTTGTTTCTGTCGGTTCAGGTGTGTCTGCATCATGCTCGCCATAATCAAATAACAGATAGAAGTGCCAGGCTGTTGGGCGATCCTGTCCAACATAAAATGGACTACGGTTGCCATAAGAAACCTGCTTCAAATAACGATTGGTAATGGGTGACAGACCATCCAACCGGTTCTTTTCCCAGATATGCTGATGCGAAACACCATCAAGATTTTCAGCCTTGTATTCATAGGCAATGCAACTGCCCTTATCGTTATAGCTGAATTCAATCAACCACTGGTAGACGTGTGACGGCTCGGTTGGATCGGCAATACGGGCATTCTCGTCCCGACCATAAATCGTGGTGACATTGTTTCGACTGATGGAGCGCCAATGAATATCCCCATCCGATAATCTCTTCCATTGCTCAATACGGGCAAACAATCCCTCAATGCGTGGCCGATAGCGCCGCACTCGATATTCGATGTCGCTTTCGTTCCGGGTTTCTTCAAACAGTTCCTCCGTACCATTACGAAACACAGGAACCAAATCTTCAGCACCGGAGAGAAGAAACACATCGCTTTCATCCGCATCCTGATATTGCGGCAAACCCTTGTCTGTCTTTCTGGATATGGAAGAAAAGGAGAGACTCCAGCCTAAACCAAATGGGCTATCGCCAAAACCGGAGTTATAACTTAGTGATAATGATGGAGAGAAGCCATTTCGAGCAGGGGATAGTGGAAGAGGAAGCTCAAACAATGCTGTGCCATTGACAGCATTAACCTCAAATTTTTCAGAAATACCCTTAATCGCCCCACCACCATTTGGTAGCGAGACACTTGGCACTTCAAGCATATTGTTATTTTGTGCACCCCCCTTTTCCTCTCGCATCCCTCCACCTAAATTAAATGATTTTAATACAAAAATTGTATAGCACTAATAATATTAATAGTCAACTTTTTACAAAATATTGGCTGTTCTTGCATTATGGGCTACTGATACGTCTATCTACTAAACAATGTATGGAATGATTCCATGATAGGGCGAGCTAAACTCATACCTGTTAGCTGCTTCATTGAGTATCATGCGCAAAGGTGTCATGATGTGGTTGATTCGTGATGCTGACAGAGGTTTTCCACTTCGGTGCTGAACTTTGGTGAGAGAAGACCGAAATGCGAGGATATCTGTCTTGGTGATGCAGCTAACGCCTTTTTCACCAAACCAACCTAATAAATACTGATCTAGAATATCCTGAACACCCAATTTATGTGTTTTACGCCACTGGATACTCATTTCATCATACCAAAGTGCAGCGAACTCTCTAAATGTAGGTACATTTGAAAGCCTTGTATGGATCCTACTTTGTTGATTCTCAAATTGTTGAACGCGAGGGCTACTTGGAAAGTATGATGCATAATCAAATGTTCCCAAAGTCATCTCCGCTTCCATCTTATCCAAGACTCGTTGCAGTTGTTTTCGGTTTGCAGGCGTGTCTGGAAGTTGAGTTTGCTCTCTGCAACGCCTTCCCATATACCTAAAGTCAAAGAATAAATGTCCGTTCTCTGAGCGCGAGCGAATGCTAGACATGGCAAGAGCCCCCGCTACTCATAGGAATCACTACGCTTTGTTCTTGAGATTGCTTATACATATCTTGCTCAATGGTTTCCCAGATATACAAAATCTTTCTTCCACCAAATGGACGGAAGTAATGGACACCTTCAAGCAACACCGAATCTTTTAGACGGTCTCGAATAGTTCTGGGGTCGTATTTGATGCGTTGTGATAGTTCCTCTGTTGTTAAATAAGTTTCATTCATGTTACTACCTCTATTAATCATATTAGTGATATATATAATCACCTATGATTAGTTTAACACATAAGTCTTCGGTGTCAAATCTGATTAAGCATCTTTATATTGACTTGTAAATGAGCATAAATAATCTTATACGATTATTAGGGGCAGTACATGATTAGAATACTATTAAAGAACAAGTTGAATGATAAATCGTTTAGAGAAAAACGACGGGTAACTTTAAATGAAGTGTCTGATGCAACAGGAATCTCACGGCCAACCTTAACAAGAATTGCAA
>JALWQD010000323.1 GCA_026994735.1 Gammaproteobacteria bacterium
TGCCTGGAAGGATATCGAGTTTATAAAGATTGATGCGGAAAATGAAGAAGCCAATATTATTCGTGGCGGCAAAAAGTTTTTTACCTCATTGTCACCGTTATGTATGGTCGAATATAAAAATGGCACGACCATTAACAGCGAGATATTTAGCGAATTTTCCAGACTCGGTTATCAATTTTATCGTTTTGTTCCGGGTTTAAACCTGCTTGCGCCGGTTAACCTGTCCGAACCGCAGAGCTGTGGCTTGCTCAATATTTTTTGTTGCAAGGACGATCGTGCAAAAGTATTGAAAGCACAGGGCCTGATGTCTCATATCTCAGCCGATACCGGGATGCCTGGCAAGGATATTGTTTGCGAAATGACAATCTCGGATGAGCAGCTGTTCAGGAATTTTCCGCACAGGGAAATGATGTGGCCGCGCTGGCAAGCAATGAGCGACGCTCAAGATCAATGTGGGAAAGACTACCGACAAGGCTTGAGAGCATATCTGCATGCACAAGCAGATGACATTGAGAGTGATAAAAGACTCCACTATCTACTCCAGGCAAGCCATGATGTTAACGCCTCTTTGCAAGCCCGGGCGAGTATTGAGCGTCGCTGTTCACTTGCCCGTATTTATACGGAATTAGGTTGGCGGGAGCAGGCATTCAATTGCTTGAGTCATATTCAAGAGGAAATTTCAAACGGCAAGGGAATGGATATCAGCGAGCCGTTTTTACCCGCATCTGCACGTTATGATGATCTCCCTCCAGACCAGGCGTCATTATTACCGTGGATCATTTCATCGGTAGTGACACAATATATCAAGCTGGTCAATGTCAGTTCTTTTTATTGGCTCAGCCTGGACGAAAGAATATTGAGCCAATGTATGAGTCTGGTCGATTTTGTTAACAGTCAAGGATGTACTCATGTCGGTCTTTTACGGATTGCCCGATTGATACGTTTACGCATGGGTGTAATCAAAAAGATTCATCCGGACGCACGGCTGCTGAAAGTTTCCCGCGAACATCTGAATGCCGATATCTGGCAACAATTGGCGACTTGATACTAGCCGCTGACAAGAGCCGTGACGGGTGTCAGTAAACTTTACATAATGGTTCTGTTCCTTTTCCGGGCCAAAAGGATGGAAGGATAAAATATACTTGTTTATCAATAGAGTAACTAAATAACCTTGCTGTTGGTGCGGACTATGCATTCTTTTCCATTGCAATAGAAGAGGAGGAATGCATCATGAGAAAAGGAATCAGCAGTATTCTGGCTCTTGTCGCCATTTTCTGCGGCGGTCAGGCGCAAGCCTACAAGATAGATCTTTCGCAAGGCGGACTTGTTGATCCGCTAAAAGCAACAACGAGGATTAATTACACATCACCCTTTGATGCCGAGTATAACGCCACGACCAAAAAAACGGACGTTTGGCTGACTGATATGAATGGCAGTTACAGCGGCCGTCGAGTGTTTAACTGGACCCTGGATGAAAGCAGTGGCAGTGCCTTATGGACATATAATGGCGCTTTTACCGTAGCCGGTAATTCGGGTATCCGGGCACTGAATATTATGGATTCAGGGCGTCTGCTTGTTGGCAGGGGCAATGGTCGCGTAGAAACCTATGCTCGCAGTACCGGCCCGGCTGGCTATACCGATGTGGCAGCGGCTTTGAGCAGCTTTGCTGTTGGCGGTGCCGGCTCCGTTCATCATATGGGCTACGACAGTACGACAGGGAATATCTGGACGGTACGCGGTGCTGGCGTTAATAATGCAGGCGTCGCTGTTGGACAATATAACCAGAGTGGTGCCCTGGTCAGTGCTTTTACGACTGCGGCTACCTATATCGAAGGTATTGGTGTCATCAACGGTGATGTTTATGTCTACAATGCCGGTGCCAGTGTTTATGGCAATCCCAGTGATGGTCTTGAAGGGCATATTCTCAAGTACAGCAATAGCGGCAGCTTGCTTGATGACTTCGCCTATGAAACGGGGGATCGCCCTCCCTTTCATTCCGAGGCACTGTCCTATGATGGCACGCATTTCTGGATGGCCGGCTATTCGGATGGCAAGGTATACCGCTTGGCGGCTGAAGCTGGTGAGAAGCTTGTGCCCGAGCCAGGCATGATTATACTTGTCGTCAGCGGCTTGTTGTTACTGGCTTTCCTGAGATTGGCCAAAGGTGAGGCTCATTATCGAGGACAAGCCCTGGCTGCTTGATCTAAATCCTCGGCAAGCCAGTGTGTCAATGCCTCCCTCGACCGGGGGAGGCATTTTATTGCCTCATCGATCCTGGTGGCAGCGGGCAGTGACGTCAGCCCTGAAGCCTGCATCAGCATGCCCGTAGTGGCCTTTTCTGAGAGTATCCAAGCGATTGCAATACAAACATCGCTCTTGACGATGTGATATTGGCGCCGCGTCGATGCTGGGCAAACAGACATCGTCGAGACAGAGTGCCAGCGCTTTAGTACACTTCGCTCATTCCGCAGATGTTCCTATAGGTTGATGCATAGCCGATGCTTTTTAACAGTTTTGAGTTTCTATATCTGGTCGTAATCACGATGGCTGTCTACTACCTTCCGGTTCTGCGGCCGCTGCAGAGGTTTGTCCTCATCGGTGCAAGTTTTGTCTTTTACGCCAGCAGCCAGCCGGTATTATTGTTGCTGCTACTCTGTTCCATCGCTCTCAATACAATCACCTGCCATTATGTCTATCATGGTCAAGCGACAAGGCGTTCTGGTTACGCAGCTATGGGTGTAGTGTTGAACCTGGCTATCCTGGCATTTTTCAAATACGGCCCACTTTTTGGCCAAACACTTTTTAATGACAGCGATACATTAGGGGATTTCCTGCTTACCATTCCGTTGCCTATCGGCATTTCATTTTACACTTTTCAGGGGATTACATTATTAATCGACACCCTGCGTGTGCAAGAGCAGCGAGCCGATTATGCCCTCCCGCATGGCGGCTTCAAAAATCACGCTGTGAACACAACACTCTATATCGCCTTCTTTCCCCAGTTAGTTGCCGGACCGATTGTCAAGGCACATGATTTTGTACCGCAGATTAAGCCTAAATGCTTGCGCAATGTCGATTGGGAATATTGCTTCCGGCATCTGGTAACCGGCTATTTTCTTAAAATGGTTGTAGCCGATAATTTGAAGGACCAGACATTTTGGATGACTTACCCTTATTTTGAAGCCAAGGGAAGTGGTACTTTGCTGACAATGCTCTTTGGTTATTCGATGCAGATTTTTGCTGATTTTGCCGGTTATTCGCTAATCGCAAT
>JALWQD010000324.1 GCA_026994735.1 Gammaproteobacteria bacterium
CAACAAGTTCGGGTTCGCCTATGGCCTTGAGCATGCGTTCGGCAGCGGAGGCATAAGCCATTGGCTCGTCACGACAAAGATTAAGATATTCTTCCAGTGAGATCTCGTCTTCAAGGGTCTCGTTATAACGGGATTGATAGTGTTTGAAGATCGTCATGACAGGGTCCTCAGCGGTTTCGGTAGCCTATTGGCTCACGATTCGATAGCCAGCGATAGAATCTGATGCATTCGCCATGCCATCATCACGATAGACTGTCGTTAAAGCCTTTGTGCGAATGATTGTCCGTGTTGGCGGTGGCGGGCCGACAAAAGGCGGACACTTTTCCTTGAATTGATTGTTTGGGTGACGGGAAAATGACGCCCACTAATCCAGTGCTACGATAGCCCTGAAAGAGGATGCTGTCCCTACCGTCGGAGACGATGTGTCCCCAGCTGCGATTACATCCCTTCAATGGCTAGGACGGCGCTTGGCCGCTGTTAGTTCAGTTTGATTAGATCGAGGTTACTTTGTTAACGCTTATTTAAGGTCAGCGCAGTGGCAGTGTTTTCTGGCTGCAGCTGGTAAGAGATGAAAATTATCACTTTCCAGACTGTGTGTTGAAAAACCATCATGGTGAGGTCCATGTCGACTTTTAAAAGAAAGATGCTGCAAGATATTCAGTTCGCAATGGTGTCATAAAAATTTTTTGTCCTTGCGTGTAAATGGGTAGCTTCCGTGCCTACAAAAGAGTGAGTTCAACCGTGTCAAAAAGAGCCGCACAGGTCCAGCTGAAACGCGTTAATGAAGGGGTTGTCTGGCGCCTGTCATGGCCTATTATTCTCGCTAACATGAGTGTTCCCCTGGTTGGTCTGGTGGACACGGCTGTCATGGGGCATAGCGGTTCCCGTACCGATCTCGGTGCTATTGCTTTCGGCAGCCTGGTTTTTAATCTGCTCTACTGGAGCCTGGGTTTTTTACGTATGGGCACAACAGGCTTGACGGCGCAGGCCGATGGTCAGTGTGATATCAATGAAGTGCGCGTGATTTTGGCACGGACGCTCATTCTGGCTATGGGATTGGGCCTGCTCTTGCTTGTCGGTCAGCAGGCGGTCACTGCTCTGGCGCTTTATTTACTCAATGGTTCAGACACAGTTGAATCTCTCACTAGCGCATATATCCTTGCTCGTTTGTGGGGGGCGCCAGCCAGTCTGGCATTATTTGCTTTGCTCGGGGTCTTGATCGGCCTTGGTCATAGTGGCTTGTTGTTGCGCATTCAGTTGTTACTGAATGGGATGAATATTTTCCTTGATGTCCTGTTGGCCGTTGGTTTCGGTTGGGGGATAGTCGGAATTGGTATTGGTTCAGCAATTGCCGAGTGGCTGGCTTTTCTTTATGCCGCCTGGATTCTTTTTCATCGCCTGGGGTTGGGGGTTGCCAACGGGGCGGTATCCTGGGCGCGCATCTTTTATTGGCAACCCTTGCGACAGATGCTGACGATGAATATTGATATTCTTTTACGTACAGTCATGTTGTTGTTTGGTTTTGCCTGGTTTATTGATCGCAGTGCCAGTTATGGGGATGTGGTCCTCGCTGCGAACCATCTATTGCTACAGTTGATTACGGTCAGTGCTTTTTTTCTCGATGGTTATGCGCATGCAACGGAGACACTTGTCGGGCGGTCTATTGGCCGTCGTGACCACTTATTGTTTACATCGGCCTTGTGGGCATCCAGTCGACTGGCACTTGTTACAGCAATTGCTTTGGCGCTATTAACGTTATTTGGTGGCGCGGCAGCACTCCAGTTGTTAACGGATTTGCCGCAAGTGATTGTTAGCGCCGAGGCTTGTTTGCCCTATACCGCTGTTTACATTCTCCTGGCTGTGGCGGCTTTTCAACTCGATGGCATTTTTATTGGCGCCAGTTGTGGCCGCGCACTGCGCAATGCCTCGGCAGTTTCGTTGTCGGTGTTTTTAGCCAGCGCCTATCTTCTTGAAAGTTATTTTGAAAACAATGGGTTGTGGTTGGCGATGATTGTCTTTGTCCTGGCCAGGGCGTTTGCTTTGGCATGTTATCTGCCCACTTTGCGTAGCGCCTTTCAGTAATGATGTTTCCTCTTATTTATCGGCTTCGTGTCGGCCCGATAGCTGGCCGAGAACATAACCGGCGATACCACTGAGAATAGCACCGGTGATATTGCCTTCAACACGGCCGGCCAGGCTGAGGACGACGGTGGCGGCTATAACGCCCATGACGGTGACTGTTTTGAAGAAGGACGGGCTGCGCAGGATGTCCATAATGTTTTCATTGGACTTGGCGACTGAGTGCCAAAACATACCCCACATGATCACCAGTCCGGCTGTCGCCAGCACCGACAGGCCAACGATATATTCAGCTTTCAGTGTGACACCGTTATCGAGCATTTCTACAGGCATGGTGACGTTTCCTTCTTACGGTTATTTAACATGATTGGTCGTTATCGGTACCATGCAGGGCAAATACTTCTGCTCCGGTCATATTCCTGGTCAGGTTGGCAAAGTCATAATAGATGGGTTTTTCATCGATAAAAATCTGCTGGTCGAAAATGAACTGGCTGTTGTTATCAAAGATACCGGTAGGAATGATATAGCTGTTGTACTGTTTCAGGTGATAAAACAGGCTGCTGCCACAGTGCTTGCAAAAGCCCCGTTCTGCCCAGTCGGAAGAGCGATAAGTCCTGATGTTTTCCTGACCCTGAAAGGAAACATCACTGCCGCAATCGACCGATAGATTCGGCCCTCCTGTCCAGCGTTGACATATGCTGCAATGGCATGACCTGGCATGTGGATTCATAGTTCTTGCTGTGAATGTGACCTTGCCACAGAGACAGCCCCCCTTAGAGATGATTGTTTTTGACATGTCAATTTCCTTTTGTCGTGTTTTTCCGGTAAATATTTTTGAGTTTTCGCTTCAGCCAGTTTGTTTTCACATGACTCTATAGCAATGGCTTTGTCATGATGTTATCGCAGTCAAGTATCATGAGCCAGGTTCAGCGAGAAAGTTATTTGTTCAATGAGTGCTGATCTATTTTGGGCAGTGCTGAAAGGAAAGCATACAGAGGGCGGGGCTTTCTTTTTACCTGCCCAAGAGACAAACTGTAGTCGCTGACCATTGCTCTTTTCCGGCCGTTTACATTTTTCCTGCAGGGGATCAATGAAGTTTTTAAAGTTGTCGCTATGATGGGGCACAATTACTGAACCGTCAGATCAGGCCGCTCACTTAATCTGACCGCCGTTGCCTTGAAA
>JALWQD010000325.1 GCA_026994735.1 Gammaproteobacteria bacterium
CTGTTAATCGGCAAGCTGGCTAAAAAAGGCGCTCTTTTAAGTCGGGCACTGAGGTTGCCGCGTGTCGTTACCTGGGTCAAGGATCAGGCCTGGGTCGACAAGATGCTGTTCCGGGAATACCAGGATGATCGCCCGCTGGCGGCCACAGAAACCTTGCAGCAAATACGGCAATCAGTCCGTGATGATATTCAGGCTCTCGACCGCCAATTTGGCCTTAACCTCATCCAGCGTTGGGGCTATGACGACTGAAAGAGCACGGCAAATCACCTTGCTGTCACCCTTTTTTCATCCTGAGCGAATCTCTACCGGTCGCTATAACGGCCATCTGGCCGAGGCGCTGGCCAAACAGGGCCTGAAAATCGACGTCATCTGTTCCCACCCTCTCTACCCTGGCTGGAAACCACAGCGTCATAATGATGAGCTGGCGGCCATTCGTCTCCACCGGGGTGGTCTCTGGATGCGCTATCCGCGCTCCCCCATCCTGCGACGCCTGTTTCTGGAACTGTGGTTCTCTCTCCACTGCCTCGGCAACATCGCCTGTCTGCGCCGCAGCGATTGCCTGGTGTCCATCCTGCCGCCCAATCTGGGACAGTTGCTGGCAAATCTTATCGTCGGAAAAGGGGCGATAAAAGTCGGTATTGTTCACGATCTTCAGGGAATTATGGCCTATAGTGTCAAAAGCCCCCTGCGTCGCCTGATTACCAGGGGCATTCGCTTCATTGAAAAACAGACACTGGCATCCTGCGACCGCCTGCTTTGTCTTTCCGCTTCAATGCGTGACTTCCTGATCAACGAGTATGGCATCGCTGCGGAACGCTGTGTCATCTGCTATCCCTTCGTCAGCCTGACCGAAAACCATGCCGATGAAGATTGTCTGGCGACAATATTTGCTCCGCATAAGCGCCATATTGTTTATGCCGGTGCTCTCGGCGAAAAACAAAGACCCGCTGACCTGCTGCGCCTGTTTCGGTCGATCTGCCGCGATCATGACGACATTTGCTGTCATTTGTTTTCTAATGGGCCAATAATGGATGCTATCCGCCAGGAACTTGCGCAGCAACCACAAGCCGGTCTGTTTTGCCACAATTTGGTTGCCGACGATCAACTCGGCCACCTTTATGCCTATTCATCCCTGCAGGTCATCCCCCAGGCCTCGGGCACAGGAGCCGGTGCCTTTCCTTCCAAACTGCCCAACCTCTTTGCCGCCGGTGTACCGGTGCTTGCGCTCTGTGATGATGACAGTGAACTGGCGCAAATATTACGGCAAGCCAACGCCGGCCTGGCGACAGGCCAGACTGACAGCAATGATTGGCCGGCAATGGCTGTCGCTCTGCTGGATAGCTGTGAAGATGAAACTCACCAGCAACGCGCCACCCGTTTAAGACCGTTCATTGAACAACATTTTTCCGTTCATAAGGTCGTCAACGAAATCTTGCGACAATCCTAAAGCAAGCCCTGGCCGTGAAAGGATTTTCACCCATTGGCAGAAGCGCTTGCGACGGTCATCTGTTCGCGGCAAATACTGTTCCTACGCGAACTGGAGACGGGTTGCGGTTCCGCAACAGGAACATGGGTCAGCAATACGCTGTTGCGAACGATAGAAAACATATGGCCATAAACATAAGACCCTGTTCAGATGTTACGGCTATAATTATCCAGCCAATTACCGTCAACCAAAAATGGAACCGGCAGAACCCTTGAAAACCACGACCCAAGGCCTGTTGCGGAGACAAAATCCGCTGCTCTATTTCAGTGTCCGCCTGGCCGATGCGCTGGCCATATTGACGGCTGGCCTGCTCATCTATTTCTGGAAATTTGACGGCCTTGATTTGCTCGGCAAATACCTGACCGTCACGATCATTGGGGCCTTGCTGGCCAGTGTCTTCTTTCCTCGTGCCGGTGCTTACCGCAATTGGCGTGGTGATCACATCCTGGTCAATTTCCAGCGTCTGCTGCTGGCCTGGGGTGCTGTTGCTGTCTGCTTGCTGATGGTGGCCTTTTTAACCAAAACAACAACGCTAATCTCACGACAATGGTTTATCCTCTGGATTACCTCTTCCATCCCTTTGTTTGTTTTCTACCGCGCATTTTTACGTCTGCTGCTGCGTCGCTATGTCGAAAATCACTGGCAGAAAACCCGCATTGTCATTATTGGTGGCGGTGACCTTGCCTGCGATATTGCCCGCCGCATACAGGCTGCACAGTGGTCCGGCTTTGAAATCCAGGGATTTTTCGCTGATCAAACAAATGAGAGCATCGACAATACCAGCCTGCTTGGGCGTATCGATAAGACCGGGCAATATCTGATTGCTCAGCAGCAAGGGCCGATGGCCATCGATGAAGTCTGGATCGCACTGCCACTGGAGGACTACAATGCTGTGCGTGATGTTATCCACTCACTGCGCCATATCCCTGTAGCGATACGTTTTATTCCTGATATCTTTGAATTCCGCCTGATCAATCACGATATCTCACAGATCGAAGGCATCCCCGTCATTGACCTCAATGTCACGCCAATGGTTGGCACCAATCGTATGTTGAAGGCCATCGAGGACCGCGTCCTCAGCCTGATTATTCTGTTGATGATCAGCCCGGTCATGTTCGTCGTAGCAATTGGTGTCAAACTCAGCTCCAGCGGCCCTGTTTTCTATCGTCAGGAAAGGGTCAGCTGGAACGGTCAGGCCTTTGAAATGCTCAAATTTCGCTCCATGCCCACCCAGACGGAAGATGAAAGCGGCCCTCAATGGGCAACGCCGGGTGAGGCTCGGGCGACCCGCTTCGGCCGTTTCATTCGCCGCACCAGCCTCGATGAGCTGCCACAATTCATCAATGTCCTGAAAGGTGATATGTCTATCGTCGGACCCCGTCCGGAGCGCCCCTTTTTCATCGACAAATTCAAGGATGAAATTCCCGATTACATGCAGAAGCATCTGGTCAAGGCCGGCATTACCGGCTGGGCACAGATCAATGGCTGGCGCGGTGATACCAACCTTGAAAAGCGCATTGAATATGATCTTTTTTATATTGAAAACTGGTCACTATGGCTCGACCTGAAGATCATTTTCCTGACGATTTTCAAAGGTTTCATCAATAAAAACGCCTATTGATCTTTCACCGCCAGGGCTGCGCCTGCCGCTGATTCAGCTATTAACCCGGCCACAATATAGATCGTATTCAGCCACCGTGTGCCGCTGTGCGGCAAGGCATCAAAGCGCAGTTGTAGTGGGCCTACTGCAAGCTTTGATAACGTAGTCCGCG
>JALWQD010000326.1 GCA_026994735.1 Gammaproteobacteria bacterium
TGGCCGTGCCATTGTTGATTTGCCCGGAGCAGTGACCTGCGCCTTTTTGCCAGCGGCGCCTTTTAGCCGAACCCTTGCCGAGCATGCTTTTCGTTCAGGTAAAGAAGTCATGCTGCATTTGCCGATGGATTCGATTGATGACCGCCCTCTTGGTCATGCGGGTCTGACCGTTGGCATGTCACAGAGACAGTTCGTCAATGCTCTGCGTCGAGATCTGAAGGCGATTCCGCATATCAGTGGTGTCAATAACCATATGGGCAGCTTGTTGACCCAATTGCCGGATAATATGGACTGGTTGATGAGCGAACTGCGCCACTGGCCACTGTTTTTTATCGATAGCCGAACGACACGGGATACCGTTGCGGAACAATTTGCCATGTCGAAGGGCGTACCGACACAGCGACGCGATGTCTTTCTCGACAATGTGCCGACAATTGAGGCCATTGATCGCCAGTTTGAAAAATTATTACTGATAGCTCGTCGGCGTGGGCATGCAATTGCTATTGGTCATCCGTATCCCCAGACACTGGCCTTGCTACAGCAGCGCTTGCGTTGGCTGGATGAAGATGGCGTGACACTCGTACCCGTTTCTCGTTTGCTCGCAGGGCAAGGAGGGGGACAGTCATCGCCACCTTATCTGGCGACGAGTGTTCACCCCCTTGATGAGCTGGTTTTTAATGATCACCATCCGGTGCCCGACAGGAACTGATTCCCAGCAAGCTGTAGGGTGGGCACCAGCCTATGGCCGCAGTGCCGAGTAAAACGACACCGACAGCTCCCCACCAGCTTTGGAAGTAGATCCCTGCGGCTATACCAGCAAGCCCGGCAATGGCCCGGATCATACGGTCTGCAGTACCAACGTTCTTTTTCATTTTGCTAACCTCCTGTTTTAATCTGACGACATATTTACAGGGTCATCATAGTCGCCGTCAATGACTCACGTCTGTGACTATTACACCTTTTGGTGGTCTGTTCACCCGGAGCAGGCAACATAGGCTCGCGTCAGCTCAATGCCTGCAGACGCTTACGGTCGATAATACGAAGGCTTTTGCGTGAGGCCTGTAATAGGCCTGTTTTTTCGAATGACTTGAGGATACGGCTGACGACTTCACGCGAAGTACCCAGGTCAGCGGCAATTTGCTGGTGTGTCAGGTGCAGTGTTTCGCTCTGCTCACCTGACAATGACAACAGATAATGAGCAATACGAACATTCATGCGTTGAAAAGCGACTTCTTCGAGCATACTGATGACATCTGCCAGCCTTTGCGAAACGAGCGCAAAGGTGAAGGTACACCAGGCCGGCCAGCGTGTCAGCCAGTTTCTGGCCTCGGTGGCAGGAATCAGCACAGCCTCGATCGCTGTCTCGGTCTCAGCCAGGGCCGGAAAGCCTTGGTTACTCATGATACAGGCGGCCGTGAGAACGCAGCTTTCGCCGGCGCTGAGGCGGTAGAGAGTGATTTCACGGCCGCTATCGGTTGTCCGGTAGACGCGCAGAGTCCCTTGCAGAATAAGTATAAATCGAGCGCATGGCTCACCGGGAAAAGCAATGGTTTGCCCTTCCGGCAGTGTCGCAAATGTTGCCTGACGGAAGAATTCTTCATGTTCAGCCGAAGGTGTTTGCAGGAAGGGGAAAAGTTCTGCAAGTCGCTGTCGCGTTTTTTCTTCAGTAATCATCGGTCATGCTTGTCAATTCGAGACATGGCAAAATTCCCTTGCTGTTTGTCTTGATGATATATCAGAATGCAGTGGCGATTCATGAATCCGGGAGCAAGTCGATGAAAAAGGTTTTGGTGCCGTTGGCAGAGGGTTGTGAAGAACTGGAGGCCGTGACCATTATTGATCTATTGCGACGGGCGGGTATTGAGGTCGTCACTGCCGGACTTAACAGCGGGCCTGTCCGTTGCAGTCGTGGGGTGATGATATTGCCGGATTGCCTGCTTGATGACGTTCTTGAAGATCACTTTTCGATGATTGTCTTGCCGGGTGGTTTGCCCGGAGCTGACTACCTTGACAAGGATCCGCGGATTAATACCTTATTACAGCGGATTTATGCTGAGCAGGGATTGATTGGTGCTATTTGTGCGGCTCCCAAGGTCTTGGCTCATGCCGGTTTGCTGGCAGAGCGCCGCGCAACGGCATATCCGGGGGTGCTGGATGCTGTTGACGGAGGGGCTATGAAGATCTTGGCCGATGCAGTTGTTCAGGATGGTCAGCTGATTACCTCTCGCGGGCCGGGTACAGCTATGGATTTTGCACTCACG
Organism: Gammaproteobacteria bacterium; assembly: GCA_026994735.1. Classification (GTDB taxonomy): domain Bacteria; phylum Pseudomonadota; class Gammaproteobacteria; order SZUA-140; family SZUA-140; genus RI-283. The sequence continues at coordinate 2,262 of JALWQD010000326.1, forward strand.
CTGATCCGCTTATTGCGGAGCAAACAAGTTGCCGATGACGTAGAGAGTGCTTTGGTCAGAGAGCCGGGCTGATCGCTTCTGGGCAAGCGCTGAGCATTCCGTGAAGGCTTCTGTACCTGCTGAATAGGCCACTCTGGCGTTGCCTGTCTAGTGATGACATCAGTTCCGCACCTGAAACCTGGGCCTGAGAGGTCAGAGGTGATTTTATCCAGAATGAACGCCGTTGCTCCCTCGCCGGCAGCCCTCCGTCAGGGGAGAGCCGCCAGCTCTGGTCATGAAAGCCGTTTGTTAATCAGTTCTTGGCTTTTCCTGTCTGCTGACGGCGCCAGCGCATGGCCAGCAAACCGCTAGCCATGATGGCCAGTGTCGAGGGTTCGGGAACCGTACTTGAACCGATAGCACAGTTGCTGCCACAGGAGAGCCGTTCAATTGAATGGGTCTGTGACAGTAGCAGAGTGCCAGTGGTTTGGTCGGCGGCAACGAAATCACCGCGGCTACCGTTATTTGCGATAATCGTCTGGACCAGGGTGGTGGGGTCAAGCAGGACAACGTTGCCAATGGTCGTATTGACGACGATCTGGCCGTCGAGCGTGCTGCCAGGGCTGCTAATGATACCCATGCCATCAGCCCCGGGAATGGAGTAGGAAGAGAGCAGGGCACCCGTGGCAATATCGTAACTATTGTGTGTCGTGTAGACCGTTGTGCCATCGCGTGAGACGGTCAGACCATCAGTGGATGCGCCATTGATTCGGCGAGCGATCGGGCTGCTGCCACTGACGTCGATATCGAGCAGACCCGAACCGACACCGGATGCCGAACCACGGGCGATAATATGGTCGTTGACAGGATTGGTCCACATACCCAAGCTGAGATTGATATTGTTGAAAAGCGCTGCAACCGTGCCGTCATTGTTGAGGCGCGCCAAAGGCCCACCACTTTGCCAGACTGAGCCATTGGCCAGGCTCATTGCCGCCACACCGCGACCAGAGACTGCGCTGAGTTTGTCGGAGACGGTTTGGCCATCGATATTTTTAAAGAGGTAGTTTTTGCGGTCAGGGTAGGAGTTGACGAGAACTTGTCCCGCGCTGTTGACGGCGATACCCAGTGGGCCGTAGGGACTGGCTGTAAAGCCACTGACGAATGTTGACAGGCTGAAGCCGAGGCTGCTGCCGGCAGCGGTGATGGTCAGTGCCTGGCTGCTGCTGGTGGCAAACAGAAAAGCGGCCGCAGCGACAAAAGAAAGTGATTTTCGAAATGAGATCATCGGTTATCTCCTTGTGCAATCTCAATAATTTATTATTTGTTATCAGCGGACCTGTGCGATCAGAAGTGTCCACGAGCAGGGTTAAGCAAAAAGCAGGCCATGCATGTTATGTTATTGTTTTTTTGGTTTTTTTTGTTTTTTCCTGAGGGGGTTATTGCCGCCGTGTAAATTCTGCCGACAGTGATGGCAGAAGAATGTTTTTCCTCAGCTGTCATTTTCTCGGTGGTTGTGGCATTTTCCCTGTCATTAAATATGCTCTTATCGATGAGGTTTGTTCGCAATGAAAATCGCTTTGGTTAGCCGGTTTCCCGAGGATATCGATAAACCACGCGGGGGCGTGGAAACGGCAACCGTGGGTTTGGCACGGGCATTAAAGGCCCGCGAAGACTGCGAGTTGCATGTATTGACTCTCGAGCAGGGGCTGTCAGCAGTGTTAAGAGAGTGCCATGAAGGCATTGAAGTGCATCGTTTGCCCCGCAGTCGCTGGCCAATGATTGCCGATGTCTTTGCCGGCCCCTCGACGCAACGATTGCGTGCATATCTAACCGTTCTGGCTCCGGATATTGTTCATTTCCAGGAAACCTGGGGGTTTTCTGCTCCGCAGTGTGGCTTCCCGGCACTGTTTACTGTCCATGGTTTTGACAGCTTGAACTTGCCGACCGAACAGCAGGGTAACTGGCGTTTGCGGGCCTTTTTTTGGCACTGGGCTGAAGTACGCGGGATGCGTGATCAGCGTTTTCTGGTGTCGATTGCCCCTTATGTCAAAAAAGAGATCGAACGTCTGACTTCGGCACAAATATTCGATATCTGGAATGCCCTGGATCGTCGTTATTTCGAGCTGCCGAGAAAAGAGAAAAAGGGCAATATTCTCTTTTTAGGGTGGCTCAATGCGCGAAAAAATCCTGCTGTTCTGGTCGATGTCGCGGCCCAGTTGCAGGAAGAGTTTCCCCGCTGCCGTTTTCTTTTTGCAGGCGAAGCCGCGGATGATGAATATCTTGCTACCTTAACGAAAAAAATTTCCGATCTTGGTCTGACTGAACGGGTGAGCTTGCTCGGGCGTCTGTCGCAGTCAGAGGTGATTGAACAGATATGTGCTGCCAGCATGCTGGTATTACCTTCATTACAGGAAAATGCTCCGATGGTGATTGCCGAGGCGATGGCTGCGAAGCTGCCAGTACTGGCCTCAAATCTTTGTGGTATCCCGGACATGATTGATGACGGTGTTTCCGGTTATCTTATCGAGCCATACGATGTTGCGGGTATTAGCGAGCGTATTGCGACACTGTTGCGTGATGATGATTTGCGTCAGCAGATTGGTTTGGCGGCTCATCATGAGGCCGTGAAACGCTATCACCCTGATTCCGTTGCTGAGGCGACGATTTCTGCCTATCGCCAGGTGATGGCGGTCTGGGAGGAGAATGCGCTGGGCTGATTGCGCACCGGCACAGTGTTATGACAGCGCCAGATTTCGCATCGGTTGGTGACGGGTCTTAATGAGTTGCCAATGCAAGCAAGGTTAGCCAGGCATAACCGAGGCCGGCTGCAAAGAGCAGGCTAATGACAATAATGCTGATGAAAATACGCCGCTGACCGCGTTCAATGCTCAGGCGTAGCCGTGACAGTTCTGTGGCAGCTCCCGTGTCGATGGTCAATTCACCATTCTGTGCCTGGCGCAGGGTTTCATAGAGCATGCCTGGTAATAGTGGCAATTGATTGATCGTCTGAGGGCCTGTTTTAACGAGGGTTTTCCAGACAGCACGGTAGCCGACATGTTCATGCATCCAGCGTTCGAGAAAAGGCTTTGCTGTTTGCCAGAGATCAAGGTCGGGATACAATTGCCGACCTAATCCTTCAATATTCAGCAGCGTTTTTTGCAGGAGCACAAGCTGCGGCTGAATTTCCATATTGAAGCGTCTTGCCGTTTGAAAAAGGTGCAACAACAGACGGCCAAAGGAGATATCTTTCAGCGGCCGCTCAAAGATAGGCTCACAGACACTGCGGATGGCTGATTCGAATTCATCGACGCGTGTCGTTGCGGGTACCCAGCCTGATTCGACATGAAGTTCGGCAACACGCTGGTAGTCACGATTGAAAAAGGCGAGAAAATTCTCGGCCAGGTAACGCTGGTCTTCCGGATTCAAGGTGCCCATGATGCCAAAATCAACGGCAATATAGCGCCCCTCGGGAGATGCGAAGATATTGCCTGGGTGCATGTCAGCATGAAAGAAGTTATGCGAGAAAACCTGCGTGAAGAAAATTTCCACCCCCATCTCGGACAGGCGCTTCAGATCTATTCCTGCAGCTCTCAGGGCCTCAATATCACTGATTGGTATGCCGGTTATACGTTCCATGACCATGACTTGTGTGCGCGTCTGGGGCCAAAATATTTCCGGTACATAGAGGAGGTCAGAATCAGCGAAATTGCGTCGCAGTTGCGAGGCATTTGCAGCTTCGCGCATCAGGTCAAGCTCATCAAAGAGCGTTTTTTCAAATTCAGCAACGACTTCTCGCGGTCGCAGGCGCTTGCCCTCTTTCCAATACCGTTCGGCCAGATCGGCAATGACATAGAGCAGGCCAACGTCGCGCTTGATGACCTTGCGGATGCGTGGCCGAACAATCTTGACGACGACTTCACGGCCATCATGGAGGGTCGCCGTATGAACCTGCGCGATGGAGGCCGAGGCGAGTGGTGTTTCATTAAAGCTCAGAAAGACCTTTTCCAGTGGCTCACCATAGGCACGCTCGGCGATATTGCGGGCGACAGCACCTGGAAAAGGTGCAACACGGTCTTGCAGACGGGAGAGCTCGTCGGCAATGTCATCGGGCAGCAGGTCTCGGCGGGTAGAAAGAATCTGGCCAAATTTGATAAAGATTGGCCCGAGGTCTTCAAGTGACTGGCGAATGCGGACAGCGCGTGGCAATCGTTTACGTCGCCACCAGTTCCATGGCAGGAGATAGAGGAACAGGCGTACAGGGCGAAACAGGTGCGTGGCAAAGACGATTTCATCGAGACCGTTTTTGACGAGGACACTGTTGATGCGTAACAGACGCATGATTTGAGAGGGCTGAATCATGGGTTATTTTCCGGATTCACGGAAAAGCTTGTTGAGTCGGTTCAGGCGTGCCTGCGTGCGGTCAATTCGGGCGCGAAAGCGGTCAATATCATCGACAAGGTTTTCAGTCTCGTCTTTCTGTGGCAGCAAACGTGCTTCTTCGAGCAAATAATCATGGAGATCCTGGCGCAGATTGCTGTCTACCGTTTGTCGGTACCGACTGGCGCGCCGTAGTTGTGATAAGAAACTGTGAGCGACGACATCACCAACGCCTTGGGAGAGAATTTCTTCCCAGTCAATTGACAGTTCATCAATGACTGTTTGCAAACGCTGGGCAAGATCAACATCCCCTTCGATAGTGACCTCAGCGGGCATTCCCTGGCCTTTCCCGGCGAGTTGTCGCAGAGCCATTAAACGACCACGAATAGTTGTTGAAATTTCACCAGGACTTTGACGCAGTAGCTCGATGCCTTCGCGTCCAAAGAGAATATAGAGGGTAAGATTGCTATCGCTAACATCAATTTCAATACTGCGACCGGCCAGCGCAGTGAGTTGTTGCAGCGTTTTTTGATCCCCTTTACGGAGTATACCATTGAGCAGCCGTTGCGTTGCCGCAAGTCCTGTTTCTATCAGCAAAGCCTTTGCCATGATCAGTATTTACAGGCCTTGTGAAGGGCGACAATACCGCCGCTGAGATTGTAGTAATCACAACGGTCGAAGCCTGCCTCAAGCATCATGCTGCGCAAGGTTTCCTGGTCGGGGTGCATGCGAATTGATTCAGCAAGGTAGCGGTAACTGTCGCCGTCACCGGCAAGCAGGCGACCCATCGCTGGCAACAGTGAAAAGGAATATTGGTCGTAAATCTTTGCCAGCAAGGGGGATACGGGTTTTGAAAATTCGAGGATGAAGAGGGCTGCACCCGGTTTGAGAATACGTTGTAGTGATTGTAGCGCCCGCGCCTTGTCGGTGACATTGCGCAGGCCGAAGGCCATGGTAATGGCATCAAAGCGATTGCTGGCGAAGGGTAATGCCTCAGCATCTGCCTGGATATAGCGCAGATTAGCAAGCAGTCCTTTGTCGATCAGTCGGTTGCGGCCACGGGAAAGCATGGCCTGGTTGATATCGCTGGCGATAACCAGTCCCTTGTCACCGACACGGCGTGACATTTCTGCGGCCAGGTCGCCTGTCCCTGTCGCCAGGTCAAGACAATAATCACCTGGACGGATGCCTGCCAGGTGCAGGGTCATTGCCTTCCAAAGGCGGTGAATGCCCAATGACATGACATCATTCATCAGGTCATAGCGATCAGCGACAGAGTCGAAAACCGAGCGCACGTGAGCGCGTTTTTCATTGACCGGAACTCGTCGGTAGCCGAAATGGGTTTCTTCGGACGGCTCAGTGTTCATGGTCATGACCAATGGTTGTGCTGCTATAGTTGCGGCTGGCCCCTGCTTCCTGCAGGCGTTGCAGATATCCCTGCCAGAGTTGTTCCTGCTGCTGGCCAAAACGATAGAGCAGGTCCCAGGAATAAAGGCCGCTGTTATGGCCGTCACTGAAGACCAGACGTACGGCATAATTACCTACGGCTTCAATCGCCTCGATATTTGTTTCGGCTTTTCCTGTTTGCAGGACGGCCTGATCAGGCGCGTGTCCCTGGACTTCTGCGGAGGGCGAGAAGACGCGTAAAAATTCGCAGCTGAAGCGAAAATGGCTGTCATCATCAAAATGTACATCAAGTTGGCGACTTGCCTTTTGCAGTTTGATTTCTGTTGGCCGTGGACGCTGACTCATAAGGCTTTACCCGAATTTTATTGATCACGGGAATATTAACACAGCCAGCCCGGGCTGCTCGTCTTCAGTAGTGGAAGGCAAACTCGAAGCCAATTGCACGCGGTCCCGGGTCGGTAATTTCGAGGGCGCTTTCAATCACTTGTCCAGAGGCCATGGCGGTTAATGTCGAGGTCTTGCCAGAGAGGTATTCGGTGGGTTTGAAATGACGTACAGCAATGAGCTGACGACGGGCATCGAAAAAACTTAATTGCAGTTGCGGCAGTGGTTGGTTGAAGGAAGCGCGGTTTTCAAAGACGATGCGTACCTGCAAGGCGCCGCTGATCTTCGGATGTTTGCGGATTTCTCTTTCAAGGATGCTGATATGTGATGCTGCGCGCTGGAGTGGCAGGGAACAGTCCAGATAGTGGCAAAGTGTTTCGAGCCAGGGGCGTAGCTGAGGCCTGGCGGCCAGTTCATTGCGACGGAAATAGGCCTGTTGAAGGATCAACGTGGCAATCAAAATTAGAATGATCAGCAGTCCCAGCAAGCGCCCGGGTCGCTGAACGGCGCGGCTGGGTTGTGTTTCCTCGCCGAGGGCAGCCAGTCGTGCCTGCTCTGATAATTTGGCCTTGCTGGCTGCCTGGTTTTCGCTGGCGGAGAGGGAAATTTTAAGATTGATGAGCAGAGGTTGCTGGCAATGTGAACAATGTGCTTGCTGCTGGCCGCCGCGTTTTGGCAGGCTGTCGATGCGCGTGATCTGGTGGCAGGAGGGGCAGTTTATTTTCATCGCAACGATTCCTGTCCCCGATCATTGTGACGCCGTTGACTCGTGAGGATGACCCAGTCATCAAGTTCATGTTTTATGGGCGGCAGGAAAAAGTTTTCGAGTGCAGTGGTAACAGTCTCAGCCTGTCCAGAGAGAATGCCGGAAAGAACCAGCCAGCCCTGTTCTTTCACCAGTTTACTGAAATGAGGCATCAGTTCGATCAGTGGGTTGGCAAGAATATTGGCTATCAGGACATCGGCGGGTTGCTGCGGCAGCCCTTCCGGATAATATAGCGATATCTGCTCGCCGACATCATTTCTGCTGGCATTATCCAGGGTCGCCTGATGAGCCTGGGGGTCGATGTCGACAGCACGGATATGTGCTGCGGACAGACGAGCGGCAGCGATAGCAAGAATACCCGAGCCACAGCCATAATCGATTAATTGCTGGCCGCTGACATCATGGCTATCAAGCCATTCAAGGCAAAGGCGGGTTGTCGGATGGGTGCCACTGCCGAAGGCCAGCCCAGGATCGAGCAGAATATTGATGGCATCGGCTTCGGGCGGGGGGCTGTCACCAGGACAAATCCACAGGCGCTGACCACATTTTATGGGTTTGAAGTCCTCGAGCCAGACACGCTCCCAGGCCCGGTCGACAACAGTTTCCGTATGCCAGCGATCGCCGGCAGGATTGTCCAGGGCTGTTGCCACCTTGCTGACGATGGCCGGAATGTCGCAATTGTGCGGGAACAGTCCGCTGACCCGGGTATCGGGCCAGAGTGGTGCTTCGCCAAGAGGTGGCTCATAGATAGGTTCGTCGGCGAGGTCACTGAGGCTGACGGCAAGCGCCCCGGCCTGCTCAAACAGCTGACTGACTTCATCAGCGTCTTTAGCCGGGACTTCATAGTGCAGCTGTAGCCAGCCCGCTTCCGTATTTGGTGTGTTAGTGGTCAAAATCGATAACCTTTTGCAGCGGCGAGAGATTAATTTCGTCAACGACGGTGCCACATCGTGTTTGCAGAAGCTGATTGACAATATCGGCGATGTCAGTCGGCAGAATGGCATGGTTGTTGCCACTCGCCGGGGCGAAGTCCAGATCGGCAAAGAAATCACTGCGTACCATGCCTGGATTGATGAGGGTGACAGCCACCCCACGGCGGCTGCCTTCTTCACGCAAGGCCTGGCTAAAGCCACGCAGGGCAAACTTGCTGGCACAGTAAATGGCGCCCTGGCGCTGGCCCTTCAGGGCGGCTTCAGATCCTATGAAAATCAGGTGCCCGCAGCGGTTTTTTTTCATCGCGGGCAGGAGGCGGCGAGCGAGCCAGGCATGGGCCGTGAAGTTGCTATCCATCAATGTTTGTATCTGTGCGAGCGAAAAAGACTCAAGGCCGCCAAAACGGCCCTGCCCGGCACAGGCAATGAAGGCATCAATGCGCGGGAATTGCCGTTCGATTTGCGTGATGGCGGTATCGAGCCGATCAAGTTTGGCGAGATCGAGACAGATGTCATGATGCTGCGGGTGGGTGAGTGGTGGCTGGCCCGCTGTGCGCGAGATGCCGATCGTCTGCCAGCCTTCGGCCAGCAGTCGTTCGGTGATGGCTCGGCCGATACCCCGACTGTGGCCGGTGATTAACAGGTTTCGTTGGGCTGGCTGGGTAGTTTCTGGCATGAAAAAATGCGTTCTTCAGGTACGTATTGGCGGAGGAGTTGATGACAGTAGTGAATCATTTCATCCTCGTCATTGGAAGGGTAGGATACCATGCCTTGCTGATGTTCTAGCCCGCCGGCAAAGAGCGCTTCTTCAGGGTACAGGCGAGCCATCTGGCGATAATAACCCTCGGGTACACGGAACACACCGAGGCTGACCGAATGTAATTTTTGACCGTCAACAGAATGGAATATTTGTTGGCAAAGGTCAGTATAGCTCTGTTTGAAATCAGGGTGTTTGACGAGAGGGTCAAAACGTAGAGCGATCTGCCAGCCCGCCTGCTCCAGCGTGTGCATCGCCTGTAGTCGGCGGGTGATCGACGGGACGCCCTGTTCAAGCTTGTCAGCGACAGCCGCCGGGGTAAAACTGAAGGCGGTAATACATTGCTGCGAGGGCTTGTGGGCCAGGAGCGGTGCTATACGGGCGCTTTTGGTGCGCAGTTCCAGACGCACGTCGTCAGGCTGCTCGGCGAAGAACGGCAGGAAATAATCGCAAAAGCCACTGATGGCATCATAAGCAAGACTGTCACAGTCGTAACCGGAGAAAAAGTGCAGACTACCCTGACGTTGTGAAATCTTTTTTTCCAGGGCACCGGAAAAATCTTCGTAGTTGATGAAAAGGACGTGATTGGCTGATCGGTACATACCTTGCAGAAAGCAGTAACGGCAGTCATAGGGGCAGTTAAGCATGTGCGAGAAATACTCATTCTCGCTGCCACCAATGGCATATTCTGTCGGTGCCGGATAACTGAAGGGGCTATGCTTGCGCGCTAAAATCAGAGCCGGCCGTTGTTTTTGCAGACGAAAATTCTGTGCCTTGCGATTAAATACCTCGCCATAGTGCTGACAGCTGACAATCGTTGCCGATGGCAGGCGGGCGAGAATCTCCTGTGTCCGTGGGTGATCGCGGATCTCTTCTTCGATATAGACCAGCTTGCTCATCGTTGTCTGCTGCTTGCTCGCAGCTGCGCCTGAAGTCCTTCTCCGAGGGTCTAGATGCTGTCAGGCATGTCCTTGCGGATCAAGGCATAGGCCGAATGGTTGTGAATCGATTCAAAGTTTTCAGATTCGAGAACGTAGCCGGCAATGCGCTCATCCTCATTGAGACAGGCGGCAACATCACGGACCATGTCTTCAACAAATTTGGGGTTGTCGTAGGCACGTTCGGTGACAAATTTTTCATCCGGCCGTTTGAGCATGCCAAAGATTTCACAGGAGGCCTCTTGTTCAACGATGTCGATGATATCCTCGATCCAGATGAAGTCTTTTGTCAGCGCCGTTACCGTGACATGTGAGCGCTGATTGTGGGCGCCGTACCGGGATATTTCCTTTGAACAGGGGCAGAGGCTGGTGACTGGCACGACAACCTTGATGGTCATTGTTGTCGTGTCGCCAGTAATGGTGCCTATCAGTGTGACTTCGTAGTCAAGTAGACTGGCGACCCCTGAAACCGGCGCAGCCTTGCTGATGAAGTAGGGGAACGTCATCTCGATATGTCCGGATTCAGCCATCAGCCGTTCCTTCATTTCGCGCAGGATTTCCTGAAAGGAACTGACGGTGACTTCACGTTCGTGACCGTTCAGCAGCTCGACAAAACGCGACATATGCGTACCCTTGAAATTATGCGGCAAGTCGACATACATATTGAAAGTTGCCACCGTGTGTTGCTCGCCATCACTACGGTCGCGGACGCGGACTGGATGGCGGATATCCTTGATGCCAACCTTGTTGATGGCAATCTGGCGCGAGTCCGGTGCGTTCTGGACATCAGCGATGGCGGCGGGCTTACGCATAGGTTTTCCTCACAATAGCGGATACAGGCGTTATCGGTCTCCCAGAGGG
>JALWQD010000327.1 GCA_026994735.1 Gammaproteobacteria bacterium
GGCCACAACCTGCCTGAATAGCGGGCTGGAATCGGCCATTTCCTGGGCGAAGTTACCAATCAAACACCCGCCCTTGCAATCCATCTCCTGGTCGAAGCGCTGGATCATCGCCCCGAAAAAGGCATCGAGCCGGGACAACGGCGCCCCCTCACCATCCACCAGATACTGCTTTAATAGTGGCGTGAAGGCCTGCGCATAATGTAGCAGCGCTGCTTTCCCAAAAGCCTCCTTGCTCTCGTAGAAATGATAAAACGAACCCTTAGGGACATTGGCTGCAGCGAGGATTTCCTTCAGACCTGCGCCATTGTATCCCTTCTCCAGGAACAACTCGATGCCTGCTTCAATGATCTTGTCTTGGGTATTTGATTGTGACATGCGCCACATATTAGACCGGTCGTCTAGCACTGTCAAGACTCCGTAGCCCGATGCGTCAACTTGCGTACTGACATAGCCTACCCCACAGCGTTCGAACATCGACCAAGCAAGTGTTCAACAAATACCTTGGCTTTTAACGGCACATAGGCACGAGAAGGCTGAAGTATCCATATCGCGCTGTCGTAATCCGTTGCGGTCACTTCGTAATCGTCGAACAAGGTCTGCAATTTTCCCGATTCAATATCGGGTTCAACCAGCCAGTCCGGCAAAAGTGCCAGCCCCATGCCGGACAAGGCGCACTGACGGATGGATTCGGAGTTGGTGATCAGGCAGCGGCCATCAATCTGCACCTCCTCGACATTGTCGGCGACATCCCGGAACAACCAGCTTAAGCTGTATTCTCCCCTGGGAAACAGCAGACACTCATGCTGGGCAAGCTCCTGCGGTGTGGCTGGCGCACCATGCCTTTTCAGGTACTCCGGGCTGGCGCAGATGTAATAGCGGATGGCACGGACGCGCCGAGCGATATAGCTTGAATCGCTCAAGCTCCCCAGTCGAATCGCCACATCGATACGTTCACCGACCAGATCGACGTAGGCATCGTTGAGCAGCAGCTCGGTCGTCAGGTCAGGGTATTTATTGTGTAGCTCCATAACGACCGGGACCAGAAACATCTGGCCGAACACGGCTGGCGCACTCACCCTGAGCGTTCCCTCTGGCCTACCAACGCTATCGGCTACCATCATTCCAGCTTCCGTCAATTCTTCCAATAGTGGTGCGATGCGTTCGAAATACCGCAATCCGGCCTCGGTGGGTTCCAGTTTGCGCGTACTACGTTGAAACAGGCGCGTGCCTAATTCGGTTTCCAGCGAGGCAATGGCGCGAGACACCGACGAGGGTGCCATCCGTTCGGTTTTGGCCACCTCGGTAAAATTCCGCCTGAGCATGACCTCGACAAACAGCTTGAGTGTTGAAGCGTCCATTCGTGCATTATACGCAAAACAAAAATTCATTATCAGGTGTTTATTGCTGACACAGCAATAACTATCATTGACCTCCTATTCAACCACCCCATGGAGACAGCATCATGACAACACTACTTCGTATCGATTCCTCCAGCCGTCTGGAGGGTTCATTCTCGCGCCGTTTTGGTGATGAGCTGGCCAATCACCTGAATGCCGACCGCACCATTATTCGTGATCTTGTAAAAAATCCCGTGCCCCATATCGATGTCGCAGCCATAGCCGCTTTCTTTTCCGACCCGACTGAACATGGTGAGGCAGAGAAGGTGGCAACGACTTTATCAGATGAGCTTCTGAAAGAAATCATGGCCGCTGACGACATCATAATCACCGTGCCCATGTACAACTTCGGTATTCCCTCAGCCCTCAAGGCCTGGATAGACCAGGTTGTACGAATCGGTAAAACCTTCGACTTCGATGGACAGACTTTCTCCGGCCTTCTGCAGAACAAGCGAGCTTTCCTGATTATTGCCTATGGCGCCGATGGTTATACCCAGGGAGACTTCAAGATGGCTGATTTCGTTAAGCCCTATCTTAGCTTCGTTCTTAATTTTATAGGCATTACAGATATCACGATCATACCGATAGAAGGCACAAATGCCGGCAAGGAAGCCGAGGCCGAAACACATGCTCAAGCCGTGATCGCATCGATCAATCCGCACGGTCAGTAAAAGTAAGTCTTCACGATTCATTTTCAGGAGTTCACATGCCAAACAAGATTGCTTTTCTCGGCCTGGGCGCGATGGGTTCGCGCATGGCCACTAACCTTATCCAGGCAGGTCACCAGCTGCATGTCTGGAACCGGACCCGGGCACGCTGTAATCCACTGGTCGATCTGGGAGCCGCTGCCCATGATTCACCACGAGAGGCGGTGCAGCAGGCTGACATCGTATTTAGCATGGTTCGTGACGATGCTGCTTCGCGCGCCGTCTGGCTGGATAAGGATACAGGCGCTCTTGCTGGCATGGGGAAAGGCACCACTGCAATTGAATGTAGCACCATGAGTCTGGACTGGTGCTTGCAACTGAGTCGTCACATGGCATCCCATCAGGTGCAATTCCTGGATGCGCCTGTGCTCGGTTCCCGCCCGCAGACTGAGGCTCATCAGCTTATTCATCTGGTCGGTGGTGACTCAAGTATCGTTCAACAGATTACAAACGTGCTTGAGGCCAGCGCTATGGCCATTCATCACATCGGTAAACCGGGTACAGGCATGGCAATGAAGTTGGCGGTGAACGCCCTGTTCGGTATTCAAGTCGCAGCCCTTGGTGAACTACTGGCTTTGTTGGCCAGTCAGGGCATAGATACCGCAACGGCCGCCGCCCTGTTCACTGAACTGCCAGTAACAAGCCCCGCTGCCAAGATGGCGGTAGCGAGCATTGCCTCAGGCAGTTTTGCACCCTTGTTCCCGATTGAACTGGTACACAAAGACCTCGGCTATACCATCGAAGCAGCCGAACCTGTTTCCTCTTTGCCGTTAACCACGAATACTCAGGCATTGTTTGCCCGAGCCATAAAACACGGCTACGGTGCTGAGAACATCAATGCCATCGCCAAAATATTCAATCCCATTCACTTACCTCTGGAGAATAACTATGTTTGATTATCTAACGAAAGAAAATGCACCAGCTAAATCCCTACCTCAGATTGAGCGCTCATTGAGCACCTATGGTTTTTTACCAAAGCTGCATGCTGTGTTGGCCAATGCCCCGGCAGCGTACCAGGCCTATCTGGATAATTTCGCACTTTTCGAATCAGCAACCACCTTGTCCCCTCTGGAACAACAGATCGTATTTCAGACTTCAAACTACGAAAACAATTGCCACTACTGTATGCCCGGACATACCTACAT
>JALWQD010000328.1 GCA_026994735.1 Gammaproteobacteria bacterium
GCGCAAATTAATCTGGCGGTAAAAATTATCGCGCAGATCAGGGTCACGCAATTGTTCCGAGGTAGTATTTGGCAGCAAGTAACCGAGACGCCCATTAGTCTGCGGTCGTCCAGGCAGACCGCTACGGTCAATCTGGTCATTATCGGCAAAATCATTGAACACTTTCACATCGCGGAGCTGAATATCCCGTTCACTGAGAAGGTAGCCAGCCTCCAGCCCCAGCGATAACCAGTCACGAATCATCCATTCCACGCCCATGCCTAATTGAGCAGAAAACAGCGCTGCTGTCTGTGCCGTCGTCACCAGGTCACGACGAACACCCAGCAAGTCTGGAATGGGGGTTTCGGTAAAACGATAAACATAATCTTCGCGATAATCAATATCGAAAAGCTCATGCAATGATACCCGGCTATAGGCATGGATACGTTTTCCGCGAAAAAAATCATACCGCCAGCCAAAGGTGTATTCGGTATAGGAGATACGCCCTCGCCGCTCACTATCGACGACATTTTTGACAAAAAATTGCTGCAGAGGCAGGTTGCCACTGGTAACATTCAGCGAAGTTTTCTCCCAACTACCAAAACCAAAAATCAGCGCATGCCGCTCATTCGGATGCCAGGCCAATTCAAAAGCACCGCTATTGCCAATCCTCTCCGCTTTAATCTGGTTATCGTAACGAAAGGGAATAATCTCGGCGTCGTTGGTATCAACAATCTGGGTATCGCCACCGGTAGTCTGGCCACCCTCACGCAGTAATACTGTTGCATCACCCACCAGCGGTGATTGGTAGAGCCCCTGATCCAGCGGGCTAATATCCGGCAAGTGTCCACCGAGAATAAGCGAGAAACCCCAGCGGTCGCCCTCAGCAACGGCCAATTGCTGAAATTGCAATAAGCAGATGCCCATGACAAGTAGCCATGGCAGACGCAGACGCTTGGTCACCGGCATTGCCTTTGGCAAATCATCGGACGTGGCTCATAGCAGCGCTCAGGTTTTTCTCTCATGCCCCATCTGCAAACGAGCAGTCGCCTGCAAACGCGGCTTGAAAAAGGCTAAAATGACGGGCAGCACCAACAATACAGCGAGACAGGAAACCAGCATATAACCGGCCACAAAATAACCGATTTTGATATGTGGCGGAAATTGCGACAGCGCTAATACTGAAAAGCCCGCCGTCACAACAAAAGCATTAAAAACAATCGGTTTACCAACCGCACGCATTGCCGCTAACGTTGCTTTTTCAGTATCAGCTTCCTTTTGACGATCAGCGGCATAGCGATAAATAAAATGCACAGCATAGTCAACGCCGACACCGATCGCGATACCTGCGGCCAAGACTGTCGACACATCCAGGGGAATACGCATCCAGCCGGTAACTCCGGCAACCAACAGACTTGAGAGGGCGACCGGAATAACGGTGAATAATGCGGCCGTTGGTGAACGAAACAGCAACATGGCCATTAAGAAAATGCCCGCTTTCGATAACAAAATCGCCATGAATTGGCTCTTGATCAGAAGATCTGCCCAAATGTAGGCATTATTGGCAGAACCGGCAAAATGAACTGTCACACCAGTACCGGCAAATTCACGTTTGCTCCAAGCCTTGACACCATCAATGATCGCCTTCAACTGCTGCGTATGGTCCGTCTTAATCGAGACCGTCACATTGGCTTGTTGATCATTATAATCAATGACCGAATTTAACAGCTCCGGACGCCCGGATAGCGATAATAGATAGAGATAGGAGCCGACCTCTTCAGGCGTCTCTGGCAAGCGATCATAAGCCGGGTCTTCAGAATGAAAGGTCTTGTTCGTGCTTTTCAGGTAATCGGCCAGTGATAAGGATCCACCAACCCCCGGCAGGGTATCAATATAGTCCTGCATACGAGCAATCTTTTCCAGAATCAAGGGCGAACGCAAGCCTCCAGGCTGTTGTGTATCAAGAATGATATTGAGAAACACTGTGCCATCAAATTTTTCATTGAGAACGGTGTTTGACATCTCGACTTCACTGCCCTTCTTGAAATCACTGATCCAACTGGAATCGACCTCAAGACCTTTCGTCCCGAGACCAATAGCGACAGTCATCGCAATGATGACTAACGAGGCAAATAGCCGCTGTTTCATCAGAAACCTTGCCATTGTGGTCAGTACGCGCGTCAGCAAACCATTCTCCGAATGAAGCCGCAGGGAGCGCCGGCGCTGCAGGTAGGCGCTGACCTTCGGTTTCAGAATCGTCAGAAATGCCGGCACAATCAGCACGGAAGCTAACCAGCAAAAGATAATGCCCAGGGCGGTAAAAACGCCAAATATCTTGAATGGCGGCATTTCCGCCCACCAGAGCGATAGAAAGCCCGCTGCTGTCGTTAATGTTGTCACCAGTAATGGGACGGCCAATTTGCTCATAACGCCGGAGACAATGATACGGGTATCTTTCTCTTCTGACTCGACAACACTGTCTTCATAGTGGCTGACAATATGTAAAGCATCGCCAATACCAACAGCGACAAGAATAACCGGCAACATCGTCGAGATGGTATAGAGAGGAATATTGAGTGCCGCCATCGTCCCCATTGTCCAGATAATCGACACCGCGACGACTGTTAAGGGCAGCAAGATTCCGCGCAGATTCCGGAACAGGACAAACAGCACGATAATGATCGTAACCGCCAGCAAAGGAACCATAGTACTCAGATCTTCCAGCGCATACTGGCCGGAAGTGACTTCGATAACCGGACGCCCGGCCATGTAGAAGTAATCGCCATTCGCGGCGGGCCTATCGCTAATCGTAAAATTCCCCCACGACTGGCCATCGGAAGACCATTCTCCTTCCTTGCGAGCCTTGTCGGCAGAGGCATCTGCCGCTGCACCAGGATCATTAGCAACGGTTGCCGCTGTATCATCCTTCGCTTTACTCCATTTATTGCCCTTCCATTCACCATCATCAGCGCCCGAATCGGGCCAATCACCCTGCTGATTTGGCCATTTGCCCGATGAACCACTGGAGCCTAGCTCGGCGGCTAGAATCCCCTTGATCTGGAAATAAGATTGATAACGAAAATTAATACCTTCCTTGATCTTGACGCGAATCATCGTCGCTTTACCATCGGCAGAGACGAGATTGCCGACAAAAAGGTCGGGATAGGCAAAGACCTGTTCACGTATGGCCGCCACTTCCGCCTCAGTCTCAGGTGGCTTCTCCATAATTGCTTCGTTATATAGCGC
>JALWQD010000329.1 GCA_026994735.1 Gammaproteobacteria bacterium
ATTTGATCATTTTGGTTTCGCGGTGGTAATGATTTTTCTCGTACCGGCCATGCTCGCCTATATTTTCAGTTATCTGGCCTTCCGCTCACGGGTAACCGGCGTCTATTTATCGATCATTACGCAAGCACTGACCTACGCCCTGATGCTGGCCTTCTTTCGCAATGAAATGGGCTTTGGTGGCAATAACGGCCTTACCGATTTCAAGGATATCCTCGGTTTCGATTTGCGAGCTGACAGTACTCGTATCGCCCTTTTTCTCGCTTCGGCTGCGGCCCTCGCCATCGGCTACATTGTCAGCCGCATGATCGTCAGTTCACGTCTTGGTCTCGCCTGCGTCGCCATCCGCGATGCCGAAAGCCGCAGTCGCTTTATTGGCTACCGGGTCGAAAACATCAAGCTCTGGGTCTTTGTCTTCTCGGCCGTCCTTGCCGGTATTGCCGGGGCCCTCTATGTCCCCCAGGTCGGCATCATCAACCCCGGTGAATTTTCGCCATTACACTCGATTGAACTGATCATTTGGGTTGCTATCGGTGGCCGGGGAACACTCTACGGTGCCGTCGTCGGTGCCCTGCTGGTCAATTATTCGAAGACCTATTTTACTGCTGCCTTGCCAGAGGTCTGGCTCTTTGCCCTCGGTGCCCTGTTTATCCTCGTCACACTCTATTTGCCACACGGCATCGTTGGCATACGCAAACAGCGGAGGCAAACCGTATGAACGCCATGAACACCCTGCGACGTCTGTCACGTCAGGGACGGCGTCTGGCCATGCTTGAAAAAGAACCGCCGGCAAAACTCGATATCAGCCACAATGTCATCCTCTACCTGGAAGACCTGAACAAGAGTTTTGATGGCTTCAAGGCCATCAACAATCTCAACCTCTATATTGAGAGTGGCGAATTGCGTTGCATCATCGGCCCCAACGGAGCCGGCAAATCGACAATGATGGACATCATCACCGGCAAGACGCGGCCTGATACCGGTCAGGCATGGTTTGGCCAGCAAATGAACCTGCTCGATATGGACGAGCCGGCAATAGCCGAGGCCGGTATTGGTCGCAAATTCCAGAAACCAACTGTTTTTGAAAACCTCACGGGAGGACAAAACCTGGAGCTGGCAATGTCACAGGAAAAACGCGTCTGGCCCTTGCTGAGGGCACGCCTGAACGGTGAACAGCGTGATCTGATCGATGAGGTACTGACGATTATCGGCCTCACTGAACATGAAAACAGCCTGGCTGGAAAGCTTTCCCACGGGCAAAAGCAATGGCTCGAAATCGGTATGCTGTTAATGCAGAAACCGGCCTTGCTTCTCGTCGATGAACCCGTCGCCGGCATGACCCATCAGGAAATGGAACGGACAGCCGACTTGCTGACATCGCTAGCCGGCCGACATTCCGTTATCGTTGTTGAGCATGATATGGATTTTGTCCGCTCGATAGCCAGCCAGGTCACCGTCCTGCACCAGGGCAGTGTCCTCGCCGAGGGTACGATGGCGCAGGTACAATCTGATCCACGTGTCATCGAAGTCTATCTTGGCGCCTGAGCCAGAGGGTCCCATGTTACAGATTCGCGCAATCAATCAATTTTATGGTCAGAGCCATACGCTGTGGGACATCGACCTCGACGTTCCACTGGGTCAGTGTACCTGCTTAATGGGACGCAATGGCGTCGGCAAGACAACCCTGCTGAGCTGTATTATGGGTGCCCTGCCCTTGGCGACGGGTGAAATCCTCTACCAGAACCATGCCTTGCAAACCTTACCGATGGAGCAACGCGCCCGTCTCGGCATCGGTTATGTGCCTCAGGGAAGACAAATATTCCCCTTGTTGTCGGTCGAGGAAAATCTGCAAATTGGGCTGCCTGTACGAACGGATCAGACACGAAAAATACCGCCATTCATCTATGATCTGTTCCCGGTTCTAAAAGAAATGCGCCAGCGTCGTGGCGGTGATCTCTCGGGGGGACAGCAGCAACAACTGGCTATCGGCCGGGCACTGGTCATCGAGCCAAAACTGTTGATCCTCGATGAACCGACCGAGGGCATCCAGCCGAATATCGTCGCCGAAATCGGTGATATCATTGGACGCTTGAACCGCGACATGGGCCTGACGGTACTGCTCGTTGAACAAAAGCTGCCTTTCGTCAAAAAAGTCGCTGACAACTTCTGCATTCTTGATCGGGGACGACGTGTCGCCGCGGGAGAAGTCCGCGAGCTTTCCGAAACACTGATCAAGGAATACCTGACTGTATGACGATACTGGCCACAAAGACGGCCACTCACCAAGGCTGGCAAGCACGACTGGAACTCGCTTTTAGCTCCGGCCCAGGAGGCACGGTATTGCGCCGTAACCATCACTTCGGCCCCTTGCGTGTACAGCGTCCTTTCTATCCCGAAGGCGGGCTGGCCCACGCCTATATTCTCCACCCCCCCGGAGGCGTCGTCGGCGGTGACCAACTGAGCATCACGATTGCCGTCGATACCGCTGCGGAAGCCTTGTGCACTACCCCTGGCGCGGCCAAATTCTATGCCAGCAACGGCGAGTCGGCCAAAGTAAACCAACACCTTCATGTCGGCCGCGATGCCAGTCTCGAATGGTTGCCCCAGGAAAATATCCTCTTTGCCGGTGCCCGGCTGCAGAGCAAGACAACAATCGAGTTAGACAACAGCAGTCGCTTCCTCTCCTTCGATTGCCAGTGCCTCGGCCGTCCCAGTTGCTCTGAACGCTTTCGCCATGGTCGCCTTGACAACCGACTTGAACTGTCAATCGATCAGCAACCGCTGCTGCTGGAAAGCCTACGCCTGCATAATGAGGCGGCGCTGACAGCCGCTGCCGGGTTGCGTGGCCGGGCACTGCCAATGACCTTCCTGGCCTATCCCTGCGAGCAAGCACTTTGTCAGCAACTGCAGGACTGGCTGGAAAAACAGGTTGACGACTCAGAGCTACTGATCGCAGCGACACTCATCGACAACTTGCTCGTCGTCCGCGGCCTCGGCAATCACAGTGAAAGGGTAAAACAAACACTCGTTAAAATTTGGCAGTATTTACGGCCAGAAATCATTGGCCGGCCGGCACATCTGCCCCGCATCTGGGCCACCTGATGCCATTCTCTTACTCGTTCATTGACGACGGAAGACTATAAAATGGATCTGACACCCCGCGAAAGAGACAAGCTGTTATTGTTTACAGCCGCACTGCTCGCCGAACGCCGGCTGGCACGCGGTGTCCTGCTCAACTATCCCGAGGCCATCGCCTATATCAGCGCCGCCATCCTCGAAGGTGCCCGTGATGGCCGCACGGTCGCCGAACTGATGGATCAGAGCCGTCATCTGCTCAACCGCAATCAGGTGATGGATGGCGTTGCCGAAATGATCCCCGAAGTTCAGGTCGAAGCGACCTTTCCGGACGGTACCAAACTGGTCACCGTCCATCAACCGATTTGCGCAGGAGACGATCATGATTCCCGGTGAAATCAGGACGGCAGAAGGCGACATCGAGATCAACTCTGGCCGCTCACAGCGACGTCTTGAAGTTGCCAATAACGGCGACCGACCAATCCAGGTCGGCTCCCACTATCATTTCTTCGAGGCCAATAATGCCTTGGTCTTTGAACGTGAAAAAGCGCGTGGATTTCGTCTCAACATCGCGGCAGGCACAGCGGTCCGCTTTGAACCGGGCCAAAGCCGAACCGTCACACTCGTCAGTTATGCCGGCCAGCGCCAGATTTACGGTTTTCAGGGCCTCATCATGGCACCGCTGGATGACAACGGGGAGAATACCTGATGACAACAATGGATAGACGCGCCTACGCCGAAATGTTTGGCCCGACAACGGGGGACCGCCTGCGCCTGGCCGACACGGAACTATGGATTGAAGTCGAAAAAGATTTCACTTGCTATGGTGATGAGGTCAAGTTTGGCGGCGGCAAAGTCATCCGTGACGGGATGGGACAATCACAAAGAACCGCCGCAGAGGCTGTCGACCTGGTCATCACCAACGCCCTGATTCTCGACCACTGGGGTATCGTCAAGGCCGATATCGGGGTCAAGGACGGGCGCATTGCCGCCATCGGCAAAGCCGGCAACCCGGACACCCAGGATGCCGTCGATATCATCATTGGCCCCGGCACCGAAATCATTGCCGCTGAAGGACGTATTGTCACGGCGGGCGGTATCGATGCCCATATCCACTTCATCTGCCCGCAGCAGATCGAAGAAGCCCTGACATCCGGCATCACGACCATGCTCGGCGGTGGCACCGGCCCGGCCAGTGGCACCAACGCGACAACCTGCACACCCGGCCCCTGGTATATCCAGCGCATGCTCGAAGCGGCCGAGGCCCTGCCGATGAATATCGGCTTTATGGCCAAAGGCAATGCCAGCCTGCCAGCCAGCTTGCAGGAACAACTACAGGCCGGAGCGATGGGCCTGAAACTACATGAAGACTGGGGCACAACACCGGCAGCCATCCGTAACTGCCTGAGTGTGGCTGATGACTATGACGTCCAGGTTGCCATACACACCGATACGCTCAATGAATCCGGCTTTGTCGAGGACACCCTTGCTGCCTTCGAAGGACGAACGATTCATACTTTTCATACCGAAGGTGCCGGTGGTGGCCATGCACCGGACATTATCCGCGCCTGCGGCCTCAGCAATGTCCTGCCATCATCAACCAACCCGACACGTCCGTACACAATCAATACCATCGACGAACATCTCGACATGCTCATGGTCTGTCACCACCTTGACCCGGGTATCGCCGAAGATGTCGCTTTTGCCGAATCCCGTATCCGTCGCGAAACGATCGCTGCCGAGGACATTCTCCATGACCTCGGTGCCTTCTCGATGATTTCTTCCGACTCTCAGGCCATGGGCCGTGTCGGCGAAGTGATTACCCGGACCTGGCAGACGGCCGATAAAATGAAACGCCAGCGCGGTGCCCTCTCCGGCGACACAGCCAAAAACGATAATACCCGCGCCAAACGCTATATTGCCAAATACACTATCAACCCGGCTATCAGCCACGGCATCAGCCATGAAGTCGGCTCGGTCGAAGTGGGAAAATTGGCCGACCTGGTGCTCTGGAAACCCGCTTTTTTTGCCGTCAAACCGGCACTGATCCTGAAAGGGGGCATGATTGCCCATGCCCAGATGGGCGATGCCAATGCCTCGATTCCGACACCGCAACCGGTCTATGCTCGACCTATGTTCGGCAGTCTCGGGCGTGCCCGTGGCAGCACCAGCATGAGCTTTCTCTCTGCCGCCGCTATCGAAAACGGTGTTGCCGAACAACTGGGCTTGCAAAAAATGATCGGCCGCGTCAAAAATTGTCGTGCCGTGGCGAAGAAAGATCTGATCCATAATGATGCAACACCGCATATCGAGGTCGATGCGCAGAGTTATCAGGTCCATGCTGACGGCGAATTACTGCACTGTGAACCGGCGACTGAACTGCCCCTGGCACAGCGCTACTTCCTGTTCTAGTGTCGTCCAGCCATCATGATACTGGGGAAAGTAGCCGGGTGCTTGCCAAACAACAGCCGGCAACAACACAATGCCGTTCCAGGCGCGACTCATCGTGCCACCAAGCCGACGACAAACAGCGACAGCCAGCATGATCGAGCTGACAGACACCACTGACAACCAAAAGACAACGAGCGGCACGTTGACACTGACACTCGAACAACGTCAGCGCAGCCGTTTGCACAGCCATCTTGATGATGGCCGCGAAGTGGGCCTTTTCCTGGCACGAGGACAACAGTTACGCGATGGTGATCGCCTGACAGGGCCGAGCAATGAAACCATTCTCATCCGTGCCGCCGACGAAGATGTCTCCACTGTCGTTTGCAGCGACCCCTTACTGTTAACACGTGCCGCCTATCATCTTGGCAACCGCCATACCCGTCTACAGATTGGCAACGGCTGGCTACGCTACCTGACGGACCCTGTTCTTGATGACCTGATGCGGCTGCTCGGTCTGGAAATACGCTGTCACCAGGCAGCCTTCAGCCCGGAACCGGGGGCCTATCATCCACAGACAGCCATTTCAGGCCACAGCAACAAAGCCGTTCGGCACCAACACGAACATGGCTAACCGTGAACTGGCAAGGCTGCGACTCCTGCAACTAACCAGCCCTAATCTGCCTACCGGGGCATTCGCATATTCCCAGGGGCTGGAATGGGCCTGTGACTGCGGCTGGGTCAACAATTTCGACCATTGTACTGACTGGCTGCAATCACTGCTCGAAGAAAGCATCAGCTACCTCGAACTCCCCCTGTTGATTCGTCTTTATCATGCGGCCGCTGCAGACGACCGGGCGCGCTTTCAACACTGTTCAGACTGGCTCATGGCCAGCCGCGAAACAAGTGAACTACGCCATGAGGAACAACAGCGTGCCTGGGCCCTGATGAATTTGCTGCAACAACTCCCCGACAGCCAGCTGTGGCCGAAACTGGCCAGTTGGCAGAATGCGCTGAGGAAATCCCAGCTGGGCAGCTATGCCCTTGCTGCTCATTACTGGCATATTCCCGTGTCCGAACTGCTCATGGCCTATAGCTGGAGCTGGCTGGAAAATGCCGTCAATACCGCCATCAAACTGGTACCGCTGGGCCAAAGTGATGGCCAACAATTGCTTTATCGCCTCAGCCCCGAAATCGTCCCGGCCATCGCCCAGGCATGCGCCCTCACGGATGATGATATTGGTCCCAGCACACAGGCCCAGGCTATTGCCTGCAGCCGCCATGAAAGTCAATACAGCCGCCTCTTCAGATCATAGGAAACCCGTGCCATGCCACAGCCAAAACCCCCTCTACGCATAGGTATCGGTGGCCCCGTCGGCTCCGGCAAGACAGCCCTGATCGAACAACTCTGCAAGGCGATGCGCGACCATTACAGCATCGCTGTTGTCACCAATGACATCTACACACGCGAAGACCAGCGCATCCTGACGGAAGCCAAGGCTCTGGCCAGTGAACGTATTGTTGGTGTTGAAACGGGTGGCTGTCCACATACCGCTATTCGTGAAGATGCTTCGATGAACCTCGCTGCTGTCGAGGAATTGTCACAGCGTTTCCCGGCTCTGTCACTGATCTTCATCGAGAGTGGTGGTGACAATCTCAGCGCAACATTCAGTCCGGAGCTGGTTGACCTGACAATCTATGTCATCGACGTCGCTGCCGGGGAGAAAATTCCCCGCAAAGGCGGCCCGGGTATCACCCGTTCTGATTTGCTGGTCATCAACAAAACAGATCTCGCCGAAATGGTCGGCGCCTCACTTGAAGTCATGCGCAGTGACAGTCAGCGTATGCGCAAGGAACGCCCCTTTGTCTTTAGCCGCATGAAGGAGGGCGAAGGCCTTGAAACAATCATCAATTTCATTATCAAGGAAGGGATGTTGGCAAAAAACACCTGAATGGATAGAAGGAACAACAGACCAACGGTCAACAACGCAAGCACCTGCTGACATGGCCGGAACACCGACCAGAGCCAAATAACACTAAACTTTTTTCGTCACTGTTCGCTAATTCGGGTAATACGGACATTGAACGCCAACGGACATGTCACAGACCCTAGCAACCACATACGAACCTTGCTTCTATATTAATCATGACTTGCAGGTTCACATAGATGACTATACTCAGGCAAAAATCCTCGCGGATCACTTGTCGCACCGTGTCTCGCGACATCCGCAGGATTTGCTCAGTCACGTCCAGCGTATTCACCTTGCCTGCCGCCTGCAAGACAGCAGGATAGTCTATGCGGCACTGCTTGACCTGTTTATCGCTCTGGGTGAAGGCGGTCAGGACCTGCGCCGACGGATGTTGTTAATAGCGGGCAAACGCATCAGCCTTCACCAGCGACAAGCACTGATCAAAGTACTGCTTGGAAAAAGCAGTCCGGCAAACTTGCCGCTCAGCGCGCTCTCGCGCCTGCAGCAACCAGGCAGAATATCAGCAACACTTGTTGGTGTTGGCCAGAACAGCAGCAGCAAAGAGAAAGAGTACCGGCTTATCGACGAAGCACGCGACCTGATCGACTTCGGCCAA
The DNA here is from genome assembly GCA_026994735.1 of Gammaproteobacteria bacterium. Taxonomy (GTDB): domain Bacteria; phylum Pseudomonadota; class Gammaproteobacteria; order SZUA-140; family SZUA-140; genus RI-283. Next base: position 8,047 of record JALWQD010000329.1, read on the forward strand.
CTGGAAACAGCAAAGCAATTTCTCGAAGAAGCGGTTACCCACGGCAATGAAGATACCGCCGTACACGAGGAATTACTCGCGCTCTACAAGCATAGTCAAAATCAGGCGGCATTCGAGGCCATGTATGCACAGAGCACCGATTTTTCACCCGCTCTCAGCACCCTCTGGAATCAATTAAAAGAGCATTTTGATGCCGCCAGAGAAGGAAACAACCGTCATGACTAAGCACGAGGAAGCGCCTCTGCACCTTGCCTTTTACGGTTTTAATGGCAAAGCCAAGGAAATCCTGCGTATCGCTCTGGCTGGCCAGGGAAAAAACATTGCCACCCTGAGCGAAGAAGGCCCGGCAGATGCCGCCATCTTCAATATGGATAGCAGTCATATGGAACAGACACTTGCAAACTGTCTGAAACGTTATCCCGACAGGCCCGCTATCGTCATCGGCGCTCGAGACCCGGGCTATGAGAAAACGATTTATCTATCAAAGCCTGTGCGTATCAGCGAGATGGTTCAGGCGATCAATAACTGCCACCCGGCCATCGCGCAAAAAAGCGCTGTGCCGGCAAGCAAGACAGAGAATAATAAACGGCTACGTGGCCATTTTAGTGCTCATGAACAACAGAGCGGACGCACGGTTTTCGAAAACCGTCGCCATGCAAAGACTTCGTCGACAAGAGCATCCATCCAGGATAATGAAGATCATTTTTATGATCCCGCTGAATTCATTCAGGAAGCGCTCTCTTCGGCACTCGCAGAGAGTCTGAAAAACCAGACTGCCCTGCAGTTCGATATTCTTTCAGGCCCAGACAGCCGCCAGCAAATCACCTTTCTACCGGAAGAAATGACCGTCTCGTCAACAATGAATGACGAACAGTTGCAAAAACTTTGTGCAACACCTCTCTGCCTGATCCAGTATTCGCTTCATAAATGCAAGGACGAAGTCACGGTCTATATGAAACACCATGACAAACCATCCCCCCATTGCGACAGCTTTGACAGCTTTCAAGTCAAGATCGCTCTTTGGACTGGGGTCGGCAAGGTGCCTGCCAATACCCGATTATCGGCCTCGCTCATGCTCAGCCGCTGGCCAAACCTCACACGCTTGCCACTGATCGCCCATGCTATGCCGATCACGGCCCTGCTCATTGACCAGGCCAGACCATTACCGTTGATAGCAAAAACCCTAAATCTGCAACTGGAAGATACCTTCGATTTTTATTGTGCCGGCACGGCTCTCGGCATTCTCGCTAAAGCCGACGCGGATACGACTTCTGGCAAATCTCCCGGCAAGCAGAAAAAACATCGTCATCATTCTCTTTTTGGCAGCATTCTCCATCACTTACGCGGGAGCGCTGGAAAATAATGATGTTCAAAAAGTGGTCTGGAAAAATCTGCCGATGAGTCCCTACAAAATCATTTTCACGGGTCCTGTTGGCGCCGGAAAAAGTACCGCCATTACATCCATTAGTGATATCGATGTCATCACTACGGATGAACAGGCCAGCGATATGACTGTCGACCGCAAGGCAAAAACAACCGTAGCCATGGATTACGGCATGATGAAAGTCGGCAATGGCAACGTCATCCACCTCTATGGCACACCCGGTCAGGAACGTTTTAATTTTATGTGGGATATTCTCACCCAGGGAGGGATCGGCCTGATCCTCCTGCTTGACAATACCCGCCACGACCCTTTCAAGGATCTCCACTTCTTTATCGAAAGTTTTCGTGCATTTATCGACGCCAACAAAATTGCCATCGGCATCACTCAAATGGATGTTTCGCAGAGTCCATCACTGCAGGAGTACCATTCCGAACTGGAAAAACTGGCTATAAAGCCCCCCTTGTTCGAGGTAGATGCCCGCCAACATGATGATGTTGCGGCCCTGATCGAGGCCCTGCTCTACTCTCTTGATCCCTGGCTAGGTGACTAATGGAAAGCTATCAACTGACCGCAAAACAATATGTCTCGCCAACCCCGGCAGGCGCTTACTATGCCGTTGCTAACAATAGCGATGATCCTGCCAGGCGTTTTATCTTTGCCCTGATGACGCAAGACAACAGCCCTTTTCTCGATGAAGAGATGCTCTTGAAATTATCACCACTGGATAATATCCAGGATGCTCTCGAGCTGCTTCACCATGTGCAAAAACTGGGTTGGGTACAGGCGCATGAAGAAAATCAATGCGCCCCAAAGGGATCAATTGAAGACATTCTTCCCGGGTTGCTGGCAACATTATCGGCCCCTGGCAAAGCATTGCTTTCCGATCAACAGGGTTTCTACCTCTCCTGCCACGGCTTTTCCCATGAAGCTGCTGAAGAAGTGTCTGCCGTCAGTGCTGATCTGGCGTCATTGCAATTGCGGCATCAGGGATTGTTGCAAAACAACCTTGGCATGGCCTCTGCTGCCTGGGCCATCGTCAATGCCAGTGGTGACAGTCAATTGGGTTTTTGGCCGTTGTTTATCGATAACCACCGCTTCGTCTTGGCCCTTGACGGCCTGCCCTGCATGAACCAGCCCGTATTTACAAAACTTGTCTGGGCTCTCTGTAAACGCTACTACCCGGCCTTATAAATGTGCACTGAAAAACGTTTTCATGCCGATACCCCGTCAACGACTGCGGCCCAGCTTTCCCGGCCACAGTCGATTTCCGGCAATACCTATTTTTGTACAGGAGGATGACATTATGCGCTCTGATATTTTAACTTCGATACTGACCGATCTCAACGGCAGCTCGGCCGATATTGATGCCTCGGCCGTCATTTCTACCGATGGCTTGATGATGGCCGCCATGCTGCCGGCGGGCATGGACGAAGACCGTGTCGGGGCAATGGCTGCGGCGATGTTGTCCCTCGGTGACCGCACTGCCCAGGAATTGTCACGCGGCAATATTGAGCAGGTCTTGATCAAGGGCGAGAACGGTTATGTGCTCATGACTCATGCCGGCGAAGAAGCCGTGCTGTCGATTCTGGCCAAACCCAGCGCGCGCCTTGGCCTGATCTTTCTCGACGTCAAGCGGGCAGCCGAATCCATCGCCAAAGTGATCTGACGAGATCCAACGATGACCGTGAAAAGTGACTGCAAATCTTTCACTGCGGAGAAATGCCATGAAAGCGATGAGTCTGGATAATATCGTTGGTGACTATCAATCTTTCACACTACATCATGACGATGGCAGCGAACGTCTGGTCTATGTCACCGATATCGAAACGATCGTACCTGATGGTCGGTTGATCGTTTCTCGTACTGACCTGCAAGGTCTGATTACCCATGTCAACACTTCATTTATCGACATGTCGGGCTACCTGGAAGAAGAACTGATTGGCAGCCCCCACTCTATCCTCAGACACCCCGATATGCCGGCGGCCGCCTTTAAAGACCTCTGGGATACCGTCCAGCAGGGCAGAAAATGGCATGGTTATGTCAAAAATTTACGCCAGGATGGCGGCTATTACTGGGTCTACGCCACCGTCATTCCCAATATCCGCCAGGGTAAATTGATCGGCTATACCTCCGTCCGCCGCAAGACGTCGCGAAACCATGTCAGCGCCGCCGAAGAACTCTATCGATCCATGCAATAAGGCAGCTACCTGCGGGAGTTACGCCATGAGCTACAATTTTACCGTCAGTCCTGATTTCAATCCGAAAAACCTGTCCGGCTGGTTTATCTTCAATACCTGGCTGCAAAAAGCCATCAACGAAGCCATCCATCTTGAGTTGTACAATGATTTCGCCTCTCAACGGCAGGCAATCAGGGAAGATAAATTCGATCTGATCTATGCCAACCCCTTTGACGCCACCGTTCTTGTCCGGGAAAAAGGCTTTTTGCCTTTGGTCAGTCCCTCTGACAGGGCCGATGAAGCAATCATTGCCGTTACCCGTGAAAGCGCAATCAATGCCGTTGAAGATCTGCCTGGCGATGTGCGCATTTCGACCACTGATGACCATGATGTCAACATGATGTGCATGCTGATGCTCGAACCCGCCGATATCAACAAAGAGGGCGCACGCATCAGACAACGCGACAGCTATGTCCTGATTGCCAAGGATTTGCTTCAGGGCGATGCTGATATCGGTTTCTTCCTCGAAGAAACCTATCAGGATCTCTCACAGATGATCCAGCAGCGCCTGCGGCCAGTGGTACAAAGCCAAATCCAGCTAATTCACCATGTCCTGCTTGTCGGTCCGCGACTCATCAACAGACAGGATGAAATCCAGCAGCTGCTGGTGAATATCAAGCAAACAGAAAAAGGAAGACAGATTGTCGAAGAACTGGGATTCAGTAGCTGGCAAGCAATCAGTCGGGAAGAGACCGAATTCATGATTGACCTCATGGACACGCTGGAAGCACACTAAAGGCATTGCCTGAGTCAGCTGCCAGCGTTTTCTTTCGTCCCACTGTCATACTATTGGCGGTGACTGGAGACACCCGAAGAGATTCTCTACACGCGCACGAATTCCACAAGG
>JALWQD010000330.1 GCA_026994735.1 Gammaproteobacteria bacterium
CGAGTAAAGATCAAGCTGTTTCATCGTCACCGAGAGCGCTGCAAGGTATTGCCAGCCAGGTTGCGTCTTGTCACTGCTGTAGAGCTTGATGAGCGGACTAAAGGCTGTTTCCAGTTGTTCAAAGAGTTGATATAAGGGGACATCATCACCGCTATTGACGAGGCCGGCTTGCAGTAGACGCTGATGCCGACTTCTGTGTGCCTGACGATACTGGGACAGGTTGCGCGCAGTGTTTTCCCGTTCAATGATATCCCGCTGCAGGTAACGCAGGGTCTGTTCGCGTAATTCTTCCGGCCAGTTGCGCAATAAGGCGCCGGATTTGAGCAGGTCAAGCAGAGGTTGATGTTCAAAATCACTTTCGACAATTTGCAGCAATCTTTCAATGATAGCGGCTGCTCGGGTAGTCGAGAGGGCCCAGCCGAGTCGGTCATTAAACTGGATCTGGCGGCGTTCACAGAGCGCGCGCAGGCGCCGAGCCAGACGGCGATCATCGCTGACAATGGCAATGTCTGTTGCCCCTGCATTGAGCCAACTGTCAATCTGCCAGGCGATTGCCTGGGCTTCAACTTCGGCAGAGTCGGGGGTAAACAGTGTCAATCGGTCGGCGGCTGGGCTCGTCGGATATTGCCGGGAAAAAGTGCTGGCGCGGTTGCTTAGGTCGGCAGGCAGTTGTGTTTTTCGGGCCGTAAGCGGGAAAACCTGGTCGAGCCAAAGGCTATACGGTGGCGCTGGCGAGGCGATGCTGGCGGAGCCCGGCCCATGGACCCATTGATAAGCTTTTTGTTGTTGCCGCAGCAAGTCGATAAAGTGTTGCTCGCTGCCAGAATAGGGGCTGGTTGCCAGGAACCAGAAGTCAGGGTAGCCGTCACTGATGGCGTTGCCGGCCTGGACAAGTTGACGGCAGTAGGCCGTCGTCAAGTCCTGTCTTTTTTCTTGTTGTTGCTGTTCCTGCCAGGCATGCCAAACGGTGTGTACCAGCATGGCTTCTTGTTCGAGCGCCGGGGCCTTGCCTGCTGGGAGCTGGTATGCGGCGCAAAGTGTCTTGATGAAGGCATCGGCATCGGCAGCCGGTGGCGTCCGTGCAAGATTCAGCTCATCGATTAATTGCAGCAGGGCATTGGCCAGGCCCCAAGGCGAATGGTTATAAAGGCCAGGATGCTTGAGCAGGGCTTCGATGAGCAGCAGGCGCCGTTCCTGCTCGCTGATGACGGGCCAGCCTGCCGGGCAGGGGAAGTGATCATCAAGCCAGCCGCGTAATGTCGTGACTGTAGGGCCGAGTAGGCCGGGTTTACCGAGTGCTGATGTTGCTGCCAATAATTGATGGTGCAAATGACGACCGGCTTGCAGTGTCGGCAGGATAATAACGACAGAGCTTAGGTCAGGCAGGTCATTTTGATAATGTTCGATGACCTGCCTGGCGAGGACGGCGACAGGGTCTGCGCTGAAGGGGATAAAGCCGATGGCGGGTGCTTTATTGATGGTCGCAGAACCCTGCTACTGCTAGCTCACCGTTCCAGGTATTGTAGTTTATCTTTGACGGCAGCCCATTCATCGGCTTCTGGGAGGGCATCTTTTTGCTCGCTGATGACCGGCCAGAGCTGAGCCAGGTCGGCATTGATCTTGATGAACGCCAACTGATGATCAGGAACATCATCTTCGGCGTGGATGGCTTCGATGGGACATTCAGGCTCACAGAGTGTACAGTCGATACATTCATCAGGGTCGATGACCAAAAAATTAGGGCCTTCGTGGAAACAGTCAACGGGGCACACCTCGACGCAGTCGGTGTACTTGCAGCGGATACACTCGTCGGTAACGACAAAGGTCATGCGAATCTCCCAGATTATGGATTGAGGTGTTTATCTTAGCCTGTCGGATACGCCTTAGACCAGACCTTTGAGAGGAAAAACATGGCCGCCGTCAACGTTGGGCTTGCAAAATGGAATATTTTGTTATAAAAGGCCAGTAATATGGCAAAAAAGACGAAAATCTATTTTCTCCTCATAAGCTTGGCCTTGGTTCTTCAGGCAAATACCGTCTTTTCTGTCGAGCTGACAGGACTACGTACCTGGCCGGCGCCGGATAACACCCGTATTGTCTTCGATCTCAGTGATAAGGCTGAATATCGCCTGTTTACGCTGGAGAAACCGCTGCGCTTGGTTGTCGACTTTAAGCAGAGTCGTTTGCGTAAACCGCTAGTACTGCCTGATGACAGGAATGGTTTTATTCGCCGGGTGCGTAGCTCTCAGCGCAAGGGCAAGGCTGTGCGCGTGGTTTTTGATCTTCGCCGGCGGCCACAAATTCACGATTTTCAGCTAGCGCCGACAGCTGCCTATGGCCATCGGCTGGTGATTGACCTGCGGCAAAAACCGTCTCCAGGCATGGCAGCGAAAAAACCAAAGCCGCTGGCTGTTGTCCCCCGACAAAGCTTGCCAGCATCTCGTTCGCGTAATGTGATTGTTGCTATCGATGCCGGTCATGGTGGTGAAGACCCGGGGGCTATTGGGCATCGGGGAGTGCGCGAAAAGGACGTGGTCATGGCGATTGCCAAACGTTTGGCAACATATATTGGCCGTGAGTCCGGTATGCAGGCTGTGATGGTTCGCGATGGTGATTATTATATCAGTCTGCGGGAGCGGATCCGCCGTGCCCGCCAGGCGCGGGCTGATCTGTTTATTTCAATCCATGCGGATTCCTTTCATGACCGGCGCGCTCATGGTGCATCAATTTATATCCTGTCACCGAACGGGGCTACCGACGAGATGTCGCGCTGGTTGGCGGAGAAGGAAAATGGCGCCGATTTGATTGGCGGTGTGCGTCTTGATGACAAGGATGATGCGCTGGCATCGGTATTGCTGGATCTGTCACAAAATGCGTCGATTGAGGCCAGCTATGAGGCTGCCAATGATGTTTTGAAGGCCTTCCGGCCATTGTTGCGGATGCACAAAAAAGAGGTTCAACGTGCCGGCTTTGTTGTCCTTAAGGCGCCAGATGTCCCGTCAATGCTTGTCGAGACGGCTTTCATTACTAATCCACGCGATGAGCGGCGCCTGAATACACCTGCCGAACAGGCGCGGATAGCGAAGGCCATGCTCAAGGGGGTGCGGCGTTTCTTTAATCAGCGTCCTCCGGAAGGCACTGTCTTTGCTTCGCGTCGCCATACCATCGCTCGTGGTGATACCTTGTCTGAACTGGCTG
>JALWQD010000331.1 GCA_026994735.1 Gammaproteobacteria bacterium
ATGCCGGTCTGCTGTATGTTCTGGCCCTTTCTTCACTCGGTGTCTATGGCATTATTATCGCCGGTTGGGCCTCCAATTCGAAATATGCCTTTCTCGGTGCCTTGCGTTCTGCTGCCCAGATGGTGGCCTATGAAATTGCCATGGGTTTTGCCCTTGTTGGTGTCCTGATGGCGGCCGGCAGTCTTAATCTGAGTGCCATTGTCTACGCCCAGCAAGGAAGTTTTCTGCACTGGTTCTGGTTACCTCTGCTGCCTCTTTTCTTCGTTTATTTTATTGCCGGTGTGGCGGAAACAAATCGTGCTCCATTTGATGTCGCTGAAGGTGAATCGGAGATTGTTGCCGGTTTTCATGTCGAATATTCCGGCATGACTTTCGCACTCTTTTTCCTGGCTGAATATGCCAATATGATTCTGATTGCAGCATTGACTGCCCTGATGTTCATGGGGGGCTGGCTCTCTCCCTTTGAAGGGATTCCTTTGCTCGGTAACCTCTTCGAGTGGGTTCCCGGCATTGTCTGGCTGTTGATGAAGATGTCCATCTTCCTGTTTCTTTTTCTCTGGTTCAGAGCTACTTTCCCACGTTATCGCTATGACCAGATCATGCGCCTCGGCTGGAAGGTTTTTATTCCCATAACGATTGCCTGGTTGCTGGTCGTGGGTGTTGCCGTGATGGCAGAGCTTGGTCCCTGGTTTGATTGAATATAAAGGCTGAACATGCAGAGTCTCAATCGATATTTTAAGAGTTTAATGCTGACGGAATTATTCCGTGGTCTCAAACTGACGGGACGTTATTTCTTCGCCAAGAAGATTACCGTGCAGTACCCGGAGGAAAAGACGCCACAGTCTCATCGCTTTCGTGGTCTCCATGCCCTGCGCCGATATCCATCGGGTGAGGAGCGTTGCATTGCCTGCAAGCTTTGTGAGGCTGTGTGCCCGGCTTTGGCAATTACGATTGAGGCAGAGCCACGTGATGATGGTTCACGGCGAACGACTGTCTATGATATTGATCTTTTCAAGTGCATCTATTGTGGTTTTTGTGAAGAAGCCTGCCCTGTTGATGCCATTGTTGAAACACGGATTTATGAGTATCACTTTGAAAACCGGGCAGATAGCCTGATGACTAAAGCCAAATTACTGGCTGTCGGCGACCAGGAAGAATCGCGCATTGCCCATGACAGGGCTGCCGATGCCCCTTATCGCTAAGTGAAAGCGGGAAGAATTAAGATGATTAAGGGATCTCGATAATGGAATCAGTATTATTCTACCTCTTTGGGGGGATACTGGTGTTGTCCTCGGCAGCGGTTGTGACGGTACGTAACCCTGTCTACGCTGTGTTGTTTCTTGTCCTGGCATTCTTCAATATGGCCGGTGTTTGGCTGCTGCTTGAGGCCGAATTCCTTGCTCTCGTGCTGGTGCTTGTCTATGTCGGTGCGGTGATGGTGCTCTTCTTGTTCGTCGTCATGATGCTTGATATCAATCTGGACCCTTTGCGGGAAGGTTTTGTTCGCTATCTGCCCGTCGGTATTGTTGTGGCGCTGGTGATTCTTGCCGAGCTAGTTGTCGTTGTTGGTGGTGAGCACTTTGGTTTGCAGCAGATACCCGCGCCTGCGGCCCATGCAGCAGATTTTAGTAATACAAAAGAACTTGGCCGCTTGCTTTATACCGAATATGTCTATCAGTTCGAGATTGCTTCTGTCATTTTGCTGGTGGCGATTATTGCTGCCATTGTATTGACCTTCCGACGACGGGCTGATTCGAAGTACCAGGATCCGGATGTACAGGTTAGCGTGCAACGTGCGGATCGAATCCGGATAGTCAAAATGGCAGCGGAAGAGAAAGCGACCCTGAAAGGAGATGGCCACTCATGATTGCCTTATCTGATTGCCTGATACTGGGCGCTGTACTGTTCTGTATCAGCATGGCCGGCATTTTCATCAATCGGAAAAATCTGATTATTTTGCTGATGGCGATCGAATTAATGCTGCTGGCCGTAAATATCAATTTTGTCGCCTTTTCCCATTTTGCCTCTGAACCGGCGGGGCAGATCTTCGTCTTTTTCGTGCTGACTGTAGCGGCTGCAGAAGCGGCTATCGGTCTGGCAATTCTTATCCTGCTGTTCCGGAATCGACATACAATCAATGTGTCGCATCTGGATACCCTGAAGGGCTGACAAGAGAGTACTCTCCATGCAAGGCATTTATTTAATGATTCCAATGGCCCCGTTGATCGGCTCGATTATCGCCGGCCTGTTTGGCAGTAAAGTCGGTCGTCAGGGGGCCCATCGGGCGACCATTGCGGGGGTTGCGATTGCCTTCGCGCTTTCCCTGCTGGTATTTATTCGCATTGCCTTGTTTGATGCCGAGACCTTCAATGGCTCGGTTTATACCTGGATGGTCAGTGACGGCATCCATTTTGACATTGGTTTTTTGATTGACAGTTTGACAGCAATGATGATGGTTGTTGTTACCTTTGTTTCATTGATGGTGCATATTTATACCATTGGCTATATGCATGATGACCCTGGTTATCAGCGTTTCTTCAGCTATATCTCGTTGTTTACCTTTTCTATGTTGATGTTGGTTATGGCCAATAATTTCATGCAACTGTTTTTTGGTTGGGAAGCAGTGGGCCTTGTTTCATATTTGCTGATCGGTTTCTGGTACAAAAAAGAAACAGCTATCTATGCCAATATGAAGGCATTCCTGGTCAATCGAGTCGGTGATTTTGGTTTTCTTCTCGGTATTGCCGCAATTGCGATGTATTTTGGCAGCGTTGACTATGCTGATGTTTTTGCCGCTGCGGGGGATATGAAAGACCTGACGATCGAGGTTCTGGCCGGGACTCCCTGGTCATTGATGTCGGTGATTTGTATTCTGCTCTTTATCGGCGCGATGGGTAAATCAGCACAGGTACCGCTGCATGTCTGGTTGCCGGACTCAATGGAAGGGCCGACGCCGATTTCGGCTCTTATTCATGCGGCAACAATGGTGACCGCGGGTATCTTTATGGTTGCGCGGATGTCGCCATTATTTGAGTTGTCTGAGACAGCCTTGTCGTTTGTCATGATTATTGGTGCCATAACGGCCTTGTCGATGGGCTTGCTCGGTATTGTTCAAAATGACATTAAGCGTGTAGTGGCCTATTCAACACTGTCACAACTGGGGTATATGACGGTTGCTCTTGGTGGCTCAGCT
>JALWQD010000332.1 GCA_026994735.1 Gammaproteobacteria bacterium
TGGGGACGTGCCTGGATTTGTTGATTATGCCTGTTTTGCAGCCCTTTGTTATTCAGTGCTGTCCACGCTGGGCACTTTTGGCAGAGTCTGTGATTGCGCTGCTGTTCATCATGCTGGCTTTTTTGGTTGCTGTCGAAGGCATGCGGGCAATGGCTTGGTTGATGACGGTTGTTCGTCTGGTAAAACTCATCGCTTATGGACTCATTGCTCGTGCTCAATATGCACGTGTTAAGGAGAGAATGATACGGGAACGGTTGCATGGCTAATGATTCTGATGGGAAAACTGTGCCGATTGATGCCCTGTCACAAAAGGGAGTACCGAATGCCCGTCGGCGCATAAAAGTGCTGCACCTTATTCATAGTATGGCCCATGGTGGTGTGGAAACAGCACTGATTAACTGGTTGCAACGGGTTGATCGCGAGCGTTTTGAAATTTTTCTGATTTGTTTTGCAAACCCGGATGGTAGTGAGCAAGCCTTTCAAAAGGCGGCTGCCAGTGCCGGCATTCCTGTTGCGATAAAGATTCCCTGGGGACGTCAGAAACCCGTGCTGCGCAGTGCACGCTTGTTGGCGAAATTTATGCGTGAGCAGCGTATTGATATACTCCATACACATAATTGCTATGCCGACTGTGTGGGTGCCCTGGTACGCTATTTATACCCGGTGAAGACCTTGACGACGCTTTATGTCTGGTCTGATCTGGGCTGGAAGCGCAATCTCATTCAATGGCTGAATCGGCAGGTAATCCGTGTCTACGATTTGATTTCAGCGCATTGCAATGTGACTTACCAGCAGACATTGGCGATGGGCTTCCCGGTGGAAAAACTGACGACGTTGATATGTGGCTTCGAGCTATCGATTGCCGAGCTTGATAGCCAGCAGCGATTACAGGCCAGACGGGCAATGGGCATTACTGATGAGCAGATAGTGCTGGCCAATATTGCCCGCTTTTATCCTGAGAAGGTACAGGATTCCTTGTTGCGTTGTTTTAAACGCTTGCATGATAATGATCCCCGTCTTCATTTGTGGTTGCTTGGGGTCGGCCCACTGGAGGAAGAACTGCGTTGCTATTGTTCACAGTTGGGTCTGGATAACTGTGTCACTTTTTTGGGTTTTGTCGATAATCTCGCCGAATTATTGCCTTTGATTGATATTCAGCTTCATCCAGCGCAGATTGAAGGTGTGCCATTATCGATATGTTCCGGTATGGCGGCATCGTTACCAATCGTAGCCTCAGATGTTGGCGGCATCCCCGAGGTGTTGTGTCATGAAAAAAGCGCATTGCTGGTGCCACGCGCTGATGAAGATGCTTTTGTGGCAGCTGTTCAACGGCTTCTCGATGACCCTCTGGAAGCCCAACGTTTGGGGCAGGCGGCACGCTATTTTATTGAGCATGATTATTCTCTCGACACGGCTGTGCGGCGTTTGGAAGCAAGCTATCAGCGGTTAATGCAGGCGTGAGAATCGGCTTTTTCCCCGTCATGATCGGCCGTCATGGCGGTGGCCCCGAGACCTATGAGTATCAATTGTTACATGCTCTTGAGCGCCTCGGTGGCGATCATGAGTACCATGTTTTTTGTCTTAATCAGGCGGCTGTCGAGGCCTTTGCGCTGGATAGTGAACGTATTCACTATCATCTTTTGAAGCCGGCTAACCGTCTCTTGAGCATGACGTTCTCACTGCCCCTGGCTGTCCGTCGAGCTCGTATTGATGTTTTTCATTCAACGTTTACACCACCGCCATTTATGCCTTCATGCAGTGTTTTTACGATGCATGACACGAGTATGTTTGACCATCCGGAATATTATCCAACGCTGATTCGTATACGCCTGAATAGTCTTATTCGCTATGGTTTGCGGGGTTCCCGGCAGGTGTTGTGTATTTCAGAGTATGTGCGTCAGGCAGTCAAGGATCGCTTTTGCCTGCCGGATGCCCGGCTATCGACTGTCTGGCATGGCATCGATAAGCGTTTCAAGCCTGTTGATCGTCGTGAGGCACAACAACTGTTAGCTCGGAAGTATGCTGTAGAGGGCGATTTTTTACTTTATGTCGGCAAGTTCGAGAAGCGCAAGAATATCTTTCGCATTCTCGAGGCATATCGCCATTTTATCGCTGCCCAGGGGCGTGATATTCAGTTGGTTATGGTTGGCAAACCTGATTGGAACGAGAACGCAGTCATGGCAAAAATAGCAGCATTGGGGCTGCAGGGACTGGTTGTTACACCTGGCTATGTTTGTGCTGAAGACCTGCCTGCCTTGTATTCAGGGGCACGAATGTTTGTTTTTCCATCACTTTGGGAAGGGTTTGGTTTTCCTGTCCTGGAGGCAATGGCCTGTGGTTTGCCGGTAGTCACCTCGAATACCACGGGATTGGCAGAGGTCGCGGGCGATGCTGCTTTGCTCGTTGACCCTGAGGATAGTCGGGCGATAGCCGAGGCGATGTTGCAGTGTCAGCAGAATGAGTCGCTACGGCAGCAACTGATAGACAATGGCTATCGGCGCCTGGCATTGTTTTCCTGGAAGCAGTGTGCACGACAGACCCTGAGGGCCTATGAACAGGCCTTGGCGGATTGTCGCAGAGAGAGGGCAGCTGGCTAAAATGTTGCCAAGCCTCCTCGTTCGATCAGGAGAGTCAATGGCTGCCGGGTATCGCGAGTGACATGTATTGTTACGCTACGCCTGACAGGATTGTAAAACCACGAGGCCTGCGGGTTTGCGGCGGCTTGTGCTGCTGTTGTTGCGGCCGGAATACTGCTGCCATTGAGGCGTACCCGGGCAGGTGCTTGCTGGTCATGGAGCTGTATCTGCCAGCCCTGTTGTTGACGATGACGGTTGCCGTCGATATGGCGGATAGTTAACAGCAGATTGCCTGCTGCTTGCCGTTTGCTTGTGATGTCGGTGCGGAGAAAATCACCTTGACGGAAGCCGTAGCTGATGCCGTCATCTTCGTAGATTTCCTGGCTGCGGTCATTGCCCGGGTAGATGTCGAGAAACGTGAGATCGGTAGCGCTCTCGCTGACATACTGACGTACCGCTTGGCGTGGAATGATGGCCCCTGCGCGGACAAAGACAGGGATCGATGCTAACGGTGCTGCCACTGTAATGGTCTGGCCACCGGCATAACGCTGGTCACTATCCTGTTGGTACCAATCGCTGCCTGCCGGCAGGTAAAGCTGCCGG
>JALWQD010000333.1 GCA_026994735.1 Gammaproteobacteria bacterium
AGCTCGTAGGGAGCGGTCAATTCAGAAATCGTGCTGGCATCAATTTCGATGTTCATCGACTCATCGATCATTAATTGCACGCCCATCCTGCCCATGAGCTCCATCGTTGTCGTGACGTCATGGAGATGGGGGACATTACTGACGGTAAGTGGTTCGTCGGTGAGCAAGGCAGCAACCATAATGGGTAATGCCGCATTCTTTGCACCGGAAATCCTGACACTACCTTTCAGCCGGGCACCTCCGGTGATGGCCAGTTTGTCCATTAATGGTTTATCCGCAGAAGGGTGAATGAAGGAGAACTGTTAGCCACGATCCGCTTGTGCCTGCCACTGATCCTGCGTGTAGGTACGGATTGACAAGGCATGAATTGTGCCATTTTCAACGCCGCTGCCGAGAGTTGCATAGACCATGCGGTGCTGTGCCAGTTTCGATTTGCCGGCAAAGTCATTGCTGATGACAATGGCTTCAAAGTGTGTGCCATCACCCGTGACCTGGGCTGATGCGCCATGGAGTCCTTCTTCGATCATGCTCTTGATTGTGTTTGTTTCCACTGAATTATCTACTCTGGAATCGTGAGGTGTTGAGCCTGCTGCTGATAATCTACTAAGAGCAGAGCCATTCATAGCGGCAGTATACTAGCAGAATCCACGCTCGAACAGCCTCTCAGTCGACCCGCTATGCGGGGGCGATGGATGAGGTTTAACGGGGGGTGCTGACAGCTTGCTGGCTGCCTGATACCAGCAACGACTCAAGGTTGCTGACCCTGGCTAGAGCGAGCATCTGTTTGGGCAGGTGGTGAAAATGGAGGCTGCGGCCCGTATCTGAGGCCAGGCGGTGCCATTCGATCAGCAGGGCCAGACCGGCGCTATCGGCATGACTGACTGCCGTCAGGTCGACATCAACGGCGGCACCCTGGGGACTGTCAGTCAGTATGGCTGCCGCTTTTGTCAGCAGTGTCGGGACAGTACTGAACGTCAGTTCGCCGCTGACCTTGAGCACGCCGTCGACGTTGTCAATATCAGCCGGCACGGGCATTCCTGTTGAGTTCGGCGAGACGTTTGATCAAGGGGTCGAGGCCACCTGCCTGATTGATTTCATTCATAAACGACGAGCGGTAGTTGACGACCAGGCTGACACCGCCGACACGGACATCATAGACTTTCCACTGCCCCTTTTTGTCGTACAGGCTGTAATCGATAGTGACGGATTTGCCGCCATCAATATTGACCTTGGTACGGACTTCCGTACGCCCTGGGCGCTTTTGCTTGCGGCTGGGCAGTAATTGCAGAGTACGATCGCGATATTTCAGCAGGGCCGAGGCATAGGTGCGGATCAGCAGGCTGCGAAATTCCTTGACGAAACGTTTGCGTTGATCAATGGTCGCCCGGCGCCAGTGCTTGCCGAGAACGAGACGGGACATGCTGATGAAGTCGAAGTGAGGCAGGATGTAATTCTCGATGACCCTGTAGAGCTGCTCCGGATCTTTTTCAAACAGCTCATGATCTTTGCGCAGCGTCATCATTGCCTTGCTGGCAGTGGAACGGATGATTTCCTCTGCCGAAATGCTGGCTGCATGCACGGGGGGCAGGGTTAGCGGCCCAGAAAAGAGGACGAGCAGCGTTACCAGGGTTAGCCTGCGCAGACAGTAATGATTGATGAAGTTCAGAGTCATTCCCCGGCCTCGTGTTGTCGATGCATGTCTGTAGAGTCGCACGTTATTCTGCCGCCTTACTGTAAAGAAGCTGGCCGAGAACCCTTTCCATAACGAATGCTGATTGTGTCAGGGTAATCGTATCACCTTCTTTCAGGAAGTCTTCTTCAGCGCCTGGCTCCAGGCCGACATACTGCTCTCCGAGCAGTCCCGAGGTGAAAATGCCGGCGGAGCTGTCCAGCGGAAAGCGGTTGTACTGATCGTTGATAAACAGGGTGACTTCGGCCTGGTAGCTTTCCTGGTCATAGCGGATACGGGTTACCCGGCCGATGCGTACACCGCCGGCATTGACGGGGGACTGAACCTTGAGGCCGCCAATGTCCTCAAAGCGGGCCGTCAACGTATAGCCGTTATTGCCGGCAAGGACACCAAAGTTACTCATCTTGAGCGCGAGGACGAACAAGGACGCGAGGCCGAGCATGACAAATATGCCGACGGCGATTTCTATTGCACCTTTGCGATTCATAATCCTTTGCCTTTTCTTGGGGGCGTTCTAACCATTGAACATGATGGCAGTAAGCAGAAAGTCGAGTGCCAATATTGCCAGTGAGCCATTGACGACGGCACGGGTTGTCGCGCGACTGACACCTTCCGCCGTGGGCACAGCATCATAGCCTTCAAAGACAGCAATCCAGGTCACGACAATACCAAAGACGACGCTTTTGATGATGCCGTTGATGATGTCATCATGCCAGTCGATTTTGGCCTGCATTTGTGACCAGAAGGCTCCGGCATCACCGCCGAGCATACCGACGCCGACAAAATAGGCACCAAATATGCCGACAGCACTGAAGATTGCTGCCAGCAGGGGCAAGGAAATAATGCCTGCAAGCAAGCGCGGGGCAACAATCCGGCGTACCGGATCGACAGCCATCATCTCCATGCCGTCGAGTTGTTCGGTTGCCTTCATCAGACCGATTTCAGCGGTCAGTGCCGAGCCTGCTCGGCCAGCAAACAGCAAGGCGGCCATGACGGGGCCAAGCTCGCGCACCAGCGACAGGCCGACGGCCGGGCCGAGTGATGATTCAGCGCCAAAATCAACCAGTGTATTGTACATCTGCAGTCCAAGGACCATGCCCACATTAACGGACGAGACAACGATAATGAGCAGCGACAGGACGCCAACGATATGGAGCTGGCTGATGAGCAGGCCGGGTTGGCGGAATATCAGCGCCGGGAAACCACGGATGACGCGCAGGAAAAAGAGGTTACCCCGTCCCAGCCTCTGAACGGTATTGATAAACCAACGGCCCAGCCCCTGCACTTGTTGTCTCAACATTTAGCCACTGTCGGTTTTGGCAGCAGGTCATCAACCAAAGCCGGCGCAGGGTAATGAAAAGGCACCGGGCCATCCGGCTGTCCATGCATGAACTGGTATACGGCGGGTGATTCATTGGCCTGCATTTCTGCCGGCGTACCCTGACCCACAACCCTGCCATTGGAGAGCAGATAGAGATAATCCGAGATGGCGCAGATCTCCTGCACATCATGGGAAATGATGATGCTGGTCAGACCGAGAGCATCGTTGAGTTTACGGATCAGCTGCATGACGACGCCGACAGTAATCGGGTCGAGGCCTGTGAAGGGCTCGTCATACATGATAACCATCGGGTCGAGGGCGATGGCTCGCGCAAGGGCGACACGTCGGGCCATGCCCCCTGACAGTTCGTTCGGCATCAAGGCGTGGCCACCGCGCAAACCAACCGCTTCAAGTTTTATCAGGACAATATCACGGATCATTGTTTCCGGTAACTGGGTATGTTCGCGCAGCGGAAAGGCGACATTGTCGTAGACGTTGAGGCCGGTAAAGAGGGCGCCGTTCTGGAAGAGCATGCCGATGCGTCGGCGCAGTTTGTAAAGTTCCTTGCGTGAGAGCTTGACGACATCAAGACCGTCAACAATAACCTGGCCTGATTGCGGTGCCAGCTGGCCGCCAATCATCCGCAACAGGGTTGTTTTGCCGGTGCCACTGGGACCCATGATCGCCGTCACCTGGCCTCGGCGGATATCAATGTCAAAGCCGGAGAAGATCTTGCGCTCAGCATAGCCAAAGACCAGCTTGCGGATTTCCACTAGCCGGTCTTTCTCGCCTTGTTGTGTCGTCAGGCTTGTCATTGCTTGTTGTCGATATCCTGGCTGTTGTGGATGCGGCGATGATTGAGTGCCGGAAAGCGACTGCGAATACGTTCACTGAGTTGTCTGTCAAGGGTTGCCGAGACGATGCCCGAGCCTTGCGGCAGCTCATCGATGATATTGCCCCAAGGATCAATAATCATGCTGTGGCCATAGGTTTCGCGGCCATTGAGATGGTAACCGCCCTGTGCCGAGGCGATGACATAGCAAAGGTTTTCGACGGCGCGGGCACGCAGCAGCATTTCCCAGTGCGCCTTGCCGGTAAAGGCGGTGAATGCGGCCGGGATAACGAAAATTTCTGCCCCCTGTGTGACCATGGCGCGAAACAGCTCAGGAAAACGTATATCGTAGCAGACGGCCAGTCCCAGACGGCCATAGGGACTGTCGATGACAATGATCTTGTCACCCGGTTGTGTCGTTTCCGATTCAGTATAGTCTTCACTGCTGCCTTCCAGGCTGACATCGAATAAATGTAGTTTGTCATAACGACTGACACACTGTCCTTCATTATTGTAGACCAGAGTTGAGGCGTAGGCCTTGTCGGCCTTTTCACTGTGCATGGGGATCGTGCCGCCAATAATCCAAAGATTGTGGCTGCGCGCCAGGCGCGCGAGAAAATCCTGGATAGGCCCGTCGCCGGGATCTTCACTGGCGACCAGCCTGTCGGCCTCGGAAAGGCCCATAATGGCAAAGTTCTCCGGCAGCACGATGAGTTGTGCGCCATCTTCCGCGGCTTCTCGAGCCAGTCTTTCGGCTTCAATGAGGTTGGCGCCTACCTGGGGGCCGGAGGCCATCTGGATAGCCGCTACTTTCACCTGTTGCTCAGTCAAAACCAAGTCCTCTGCTTGTGGCGGATGCGTACTGTCCTTGTCTTTGCTGTGACATGCGCGACGTCCTGTTTAGTCATTATCGGCAGCATTGGCAATATCATGGTTATTGCTTCTTATTGATGACATTGATCTCGGGTTCGTTCCAGGACCCGGTCACCCGGTATTTCACGCGGGTGAGTTTAGCAATGTCATGGCTAAATATCTTCTCTGCGAGCAAGACAGCGGCACCGACAACCGGGCCGCCCGCCAGGGCGCCGGCAACGGGCAGGCTGGCACCAAAGTGTGGGCTGACAGTAATCTCCTGATCATAAAGCCTAGCGGCCAGATGAGTAGTGCCCTTCACTTCTATGCGAGCGGCGGGTCCCTCAAGATAAAGATTGTCTGTTCTTGCCTTGCCCGACTGAATGCGAAAATCACCTTCAAGCCGGTCAAAAGCAAAGCCGGAACGGAAGACATCGCTGAAGTCCATGCTCAGACGGCGGGGCAGCGCATTCAGACTGAGGAGACCAAAAATCCGTCCGGCACCCGGTTCGACATCAAGCAAACGCCCTTTTTCTATTAATAACGAGGCTTCACCATCGGTTTGTTGCCAGCTGAAGCCATCGGGGCTGTCAGGCCAACGTAATGACAAATTGATATTGCCCTTACCTTGGCTGATGGTGCCGGCATAGCCAAAACGGTCAAGTGTGCCGCCGAGATCCGTTGTTTCGATACGAAAATTGAATGACGATGATTGTTTGTCTTTGGTTTCCAGCCAGTCACCATGCCCCTTCAAGACGGTTTCCTGGTTGATAATATCGAGGCGACTGAAATGGAGGCCGTTATTTTCCTTGTTGGCAAGGATTTCGATATGGCCGAATGTTTGCTCACCGAGGGAAAATGATTGGCTGGAGATTTTGATTGCCGGTAATTCGGCTGGATGCCAGTCTGTTGCTGATGGACTTGCGGCATTGGTTTTAGGCAGGTGTAAACGATTGAAATTCATTTGCAGCGGGCGTTTGCTGGTCAAGGGCCAGTCGATATTACCGGTAATATCGTCACTGTCGAGCTTGAACAGCCAGTGTGTGGGATCTTTTTTTCCGTCGATGCCTAAGGCGCTGAGTGTCATATTGCCAAGATCAAGCTGGCCGACATGGATATCGATCTCATTGAGCTCGATTGTTGCGTTTGAGGATGACGGTGCTTGCTGGCGAATGAATGCCTGCCAGGGGCGAATAGCCAGTTCTGGCAGCTGACCACTCAGGCGCAGACCGGGTTTTCTTGGCAGCCGGGGTTTGCCATCACCCCAATGGATGTCGACACGCTCAGGCCGCAGCTGGCCGTCAAGTTCAAGCAGGCCATGGAGTGACTGGCCGAGCTTGAGAGCGACCTGGTTGCCTGCAGTGATCGGCAGGGCGAGGCTGGCGGTAAAGTTTTTTGCTCGTTGTTTGTCTTTCTGTAGAGGGGCAGGTAAGGCGATCTCCAGGCCCTGCAAGTGACTGCGAATGGAGAGTTGTGGCGCTGTTTCATTTTGCCCCGGGTCGGGCAGGTCGAGAGTGGCCAGCCAGTTCGATTTACCTTTGAGCCATGGCAGTGGTGGCGTACTGAAGATGCGTTCGATGCTTGTACTGTCGATTTGTCCATGGGCTTTGATGCGGGTGAATGGTTGTTTCTTAGTGTCCAGGCGGGCAATCGAGAGGGTACTGGCCAAACCGAGTAATTCAGCCCGAATCCCCTCTGCCGACAGTGTTTTTTCACTGAAATTGAGTTGGCCGTTAATTTTTTTAACGATGAATGCCTTGTCGGCAATATCCAGTTCACTGTCGTGAAAAGTCAGTGCTCCGTTAACAGCTGTCTGGCCACTGTGGAAAGGAATGTTGAGATCAAGGACGAGGTCGCTGCGCCCCTTTGCGCGCATCCGTTGGCCGTATTCACCGAGCAGGTTGTGCAGCGGACTGCTGGCGAGGTAGTTGAGGACAGATTGAGCCGGACCATGGGCAAGACCGTGCAGTTCAAGGTGACTGTCGGCTGCCGCGAGCAAGGGGATGTCTGCTTGCACGTGCTTGAGCTGAAGTGCGTTGCTATGGCCGGCACTGGCAGCGATTGTCATCGTATTGCCAAGAAAGGTGATGTCGCTTTCGATGCCGGCGAGTTGTGGCCAGCCGGGATAAAAGGCGAGCTGACCATTACTCAAATGAAAAGCGACTTTGAAGAGACCGTTGCCGCCGCTAAAGGGGAAATGCCGCAGCGGGCCATGGACGCGGATATCGCCAGCCGTGACTCGCCCTCCCTGTATTGCCTGATCGAGCCATTTGACGACAGCGGCAGGCATAATGCCGGTAGGCAGGTAGCGGCTGGTATGAGCGACACCGTTGCCGCGGTAGCGGCCATAGAGGTAGAGGAAAGGGCTGCTGCCATCGTTGGGCAGCTGCAGGCCAGCATCGACCGAAGTTTGAATGTCTTCGTTGGCAGCGTGCAGGTCATTGATAGCGATGCGCAGGCCCTGTTCGTCCTGGCGCCAAAAAAGGTCGCCATCCAATTGCTCTGTTGATAACGAATCACGGAAAAGTGTCGGTAGCAGAAAATGGCTGTTGGGACTGTGCAGACGTAGATGGCCATTGGTAATATCGCTGACCAATAGTGCTGAAAGGTTTTGAATCCCGGGGATATTGTCGACAGCCTGCAATGACAGCCCAATAATTTCGGCACTGACAGTGGTTGCGTTGGCGGCTTTCGGGGTCTGTGCGAGATGTAATTGTTCGATACGGCCGCTTGGCAGGGCGCGGGCAAAATAATCCTGCAGTTTCGGTTCAAGGAGAGTGCCCATGCTCAGGAGTTGGCCGATATCACTGAGAGCGAGGCGCTCGGCATAGACTTCCAGCGAGCCTGCGGGCTGGTTTTGGCGAATCTGCAGCCCCTTGCTTTTTTGTTTGCGGCCATCTTTTTCAATGATTAGCGCAGGTATTGAGGCCGACCAGCCGTCATTGTCACGCTGCCAGAGAAAACGACCCTGCAAGGAGGTAAAACGGTAGGGCTGTGCGGCGTCATTGCTGTCATCGTTGATCTCATCAATGCGGCCATTGGCCAGTGTCAGGTTGGCGGCCAGCGACTGCTGTTTTGGACCCTGCCATTCAGCCCACAGCTGGACGTCGGCAATGGCCTCGCTAAGGACCAGTGATGCCAGCTTGCGTTCGCCGATCCAGGCTGGTAACGACAGGCCCTTGCCTTCCAGATAGCTGCGCGCATGCCAGTCTTTTGAGAGTGGGTTACCGTCGATGTCGATGGCCATATTGAGACGTTTGCCGAGCCAGTTGGGCAGTGCTCCGCTAATGCTGATTTGATGACGATCGCCTTCATTGCGAATATCGAAACGCAGTTGCCGGAAAAGCATCTCCTGTTTCGGATGGGCCACATCTTGCCAGCTGATGCGGCTGTTATCGATGAAAATACGTCCCTGAGACAGTAACCAGCCAACAATCGCTTCATTGCGCGATACCGGGTTACTGTTACCGCTGGCCTTAAGCCCTTGCAAATGAATGCTGCCATCGGCCTGTCGCCGTAAGCGCAATTGCATGCCGGAGAGGTGCAACTGGTTGAAGGTTAACTGGCCGTTGGTCATTGACTGCCAGAGATTGATGCCAATTTCGACTTCCTCGATATAGGCCAGAGATGGTGCTTCCTGGGCAACACCCGGGCGCTGGCTGTGGAGGGCGATATCGCGGATCAGCAGCCAGGGGCCAAGGCCATGCCAGCGGGCACTGAAACTGCCGATGGTTAATGGTTGGCCAAGTTCTTCGCTGAGATTGTCGGCAAGTTCCTGCCGGTAATCATCGAGCAGGGGAACAAGCAGTCGGCCGGCTGTGATCAGCAGAGCGATAATGATGACAATGACGGCAAAGCCATGCCAACAATGTTTGAGCGTGTAACGCACCATGGGCCGCTGTTCCGGTGACCGCTCTAGCGCCGTCGCCAGCGCGGTTGTTTACATGGGCACAACATCGAACTGGTCCTGGGCATAAAGTGGTTCGGCCTGAAGGTTGATGGGGTGGCCAATAAAGGCTTCAAGTTCAACAATACTGCCCGATTCTTCACCGAGCAAACGATCAACCACATCCTGTGAAGCGAGGACCAGATACTGTTCAACCTTGAACTGACGGGCTTCACGAAGAAGTTCGCGGAAGATTTCGTAGCAAATGGTTTCGGTGGTCTTGACGACGCCCTGGCCGGCGCAACAGGCGCAGGCTTCACAGAGCACATGGCCGAGGCTTTCACGGGTTCGTTCACGCGTCATTTCAACCAGGCCGAGAGGGGAAACGGAGCAGATATGATGACGGGCCCTGTCTCTCGCCATGCCTTGCTCAAGGGCGCGGTGGACTTTTTCGCGATGCTCGGCCTCCTTCATGTCAATAAAATCGATAATGATAATCCCGCCGAGGTTACGCAAACGCAGTTGTCGAGCAGCCGCTTGGGCGGCCTCAAGGTTGGTTCTGAAAATGGTTTCTTCAAGATTGCGCTGGCCGACATAGGTGCCGGTATTGACGTCAATCGTGGTCATGGCTTCTGTCTGGTCAATACAAAGGTGGCCCCCCGATTTTAATTCGACACGCTTACTGAGAGCCTTGTTGATTTCATCCTCGACAGAATAGAGGTCGAAAATTGGCCGCTCACCAGGATAATGTTCGATACGTGAAACCAGTTCAGGGATAAATGTCTCGACAAACTGCAATACGGTGCGGCAGGTTTCGCGTGAATCGATACGCACTTTCTGGATTTCACTTTCGGGCAGGTCGCGCAGTACGCGGACAACCAGCGGCATGGCTTCACGGACCAGGCAAGGAGCCGCTGAGTGGTCGCTTTGAATCGACGCCCAGACGCGTTCGAGAAAGGCGCGGTCACTGTTCAGAACATCCTCGCCGATGCCTTCTGCGGCAGTACGGATAATGAAACCTCCGGACTTGCCTGCAGTCAATGCGCTGAGAAGGTCCTTGAGCCGCTGGCGTTCGCTGTCATCCTCTATTTTTTGCGAGATGCTGATGCTGTCGCTTGCGGGCAGATAGACAAGGTAGCGTGAGGGGATAGCAATGTGGGTTGTCAGTCGTGCGCCCTTGCTGCCGAGAGGGTCTTTGATGACCTGCACCAGGACATCATCGCCCTCATGGATTTTTTCGGTGATACTGACGCTGGTTGTGACGTGCTTGTCATCATCGCCGGGCCAGTCGATGTCACTCTCGTGGAGGAAGGCCGTGCGTTCAAGGTTGAGGTCAACAAAGGCTGCCTGCATACCAGGCAGAACACGTTTAACCCGGCCCCTGTAAATATTGCCGACCAGTCCGCGACGGTTGTTCCTTTCGATATAGACCTCTTGCAAGAGGCCGTTTTCGACGCTGGCAACACGGGTTTCCTGGGGCGTGACATTGACGAGAATTTCGTCACTCATAATCGGTCGATGACCTCTTCTTCTTGGCTGTCAGGGGTGCGAGCCGGCCTCATGTTGCCGGCGCCATGTCTGGCAGGATAGCGATATCACTGGCAGACAACAATCGTGCTGTCTCCTGTAGCGGCAGACCGATGATGCCGGAACAGCTGCCGCTGATTTGTTCGATAAAAATTGCCCCTCGTCCCTGCAGGGCATAGCCGCCGGCCTTGTCTGCCGGTTCACCGCTTTGCCAGTAGTGAGCAGCCTCGGTGGCAGTGATTGTGCGCAAGCGTACCTTGCTGTTACTCAGCGCTGTTGTCAGCCTGCCGCTGGCCGTCAGGCAGGCGACGGCGGTTAATACCTCATGCTCCCGTCCCGAGAGCTGTGCCAGCATGGCCAGTGCCGCGCCGCGGTGAGCCGGTTTGCCGAGAATTTGCTGATCACAAACGACGACCGTGTCTGCGGCTAAAATTGGTCTCGGTTCGTCAGCGGCAAGGCTCGTCCGACAGGCGCTGGCCTTGGCTACGGCCAGCCGCATGACCAATTCTGGCGCCGCCTCTTGTGGCGCTGCTGATTCATCAATGGCGACCGCGTGGACACTGCAGTCGATGCCAATCTGGGCGAGCAGTTGCTGGCGTCGCGGCGATGCCGAAGCGAGGATGAGAGGCGGCATGGGCATTGTTGTCGCTGAGTACTCAGTCTTCGATAGCAATGGCGGAGACATTGCGGAAGCCCTTGGGCAGTAAACTGCCGCGCCGGCCGCGACTGCCCTGATAGTCAGCCAAGGCCTTGTTATCGAGGCCCATATGGCGTTGGCCGGCGTGAATAAGCAGGCGTTTATTGGCCGGTACCAGTGTCAGGGCAAGAACAAATTCCTCTCGTGCAGATGCACGTGGGCCGGGAATGGAGATCAATTTAACGCCTTTGCCGCGTGCCAGTTCGGGAAGTTCCGCTGCCGGGAAGACGAGCAGGCGACCGCTATTGCTAATGACGGCAAGCTGGCAATCAGCGATAGCCGTGGTGGCGATGACCGGCGGTAGAACGAGTGCATTTTTGGGCAGGGTCAAAACGGCTTTGCCGGCCTTGTTGCGACCGAATAATTGTGCCAGCGTGGTGATAAAGCCATAGCCGGCATCCGAGGCGAGTAGACAAGGGGTTTCGGCGGCACCGGTTAGCAGCGCCATAAAACGGGCTCCCGGCGGCGGTGATAAACGTCCGGTCAGCGGTTCACCATGGCCACGGGCAGAAGGCAGGCTGGCTGCTGGCAGGGCGTAGGCCCGGCCCTGGTCGTCGAGCACGATAACGGCTTCGTTGCTACGTCCTGCACGCGTTGCCAGCAGGCTGTCGCCGGATTTGAAGCTGAGGCTTTGAGGATCGATATCATGGCCTTTGGCCGCCCGAATCCAGCCTTTTTCAGAGAGAATGACCGTGATCGGTTCGGCACTCATCAGGTCGCTTTCGCGCAGTGCCTGAGCCGCTGGCCGCTGGCATATCTGCGAGCGACGCGGGTCGCCAAATTCTTCCGCATCTTGGCGTAGTTCTTTTTTCAACAAGGTGGTCATGCGGCGTTTTGAGGCCAGTATTTCGGTCAGGGTTTTGCGTTCTTGCGCCAGTGCTTCCTGTTCGGCGCGAATACGCACCTCTTCGAGACGGGCGAGCTGACGCAAGCGGATCTCAAGGATGGCATGAGCCTGGCGTTCGCTGAGGTCGAAGCGGCGCATCAATTCGCTTTTCGGTTCATCTTCTTCGCGGATGATGGCAATGACTTCGTCGATATTGAGATAGGCGGCTAACAGTCCGTCGAGGATATGCAATCTGTCGATGACCTTGTCAAGGCGGTACTGCAAGCGTCGGCGGACAGTCTCTCGGCGAAACTGTAACCATTCAGCGAGCAGCTGGCGCAGATTGCGGACGCCTGGGCGGCCATCGAGACCGATCATGTTCATGTTGACCCGGTAGCTGCGTTCGAGATCAGTGGTGGCAAAGAGGTGAGCCATCAAGGCCTCGACATCGACTCGTTTTGAGCGTGGCAGAATGACCAGCCGGGTTGGCTGTTCATGGTCGGATTCATCGCGCAGGTCTTCGACCATCGGTAACTTGCGGGCGTTCATCTGGCTGGCGATCTGTTCCAGAATGCGTGCGCCCGAAACCTGGTGCGGCAGTGTATCAATAATGATTTCACCGCGTTCCATCGTGTAGTGGGCGCGCAGGCGAATGCTGCCCCGGCCAGTGCGGTAAAGGGTTCGTATCTCTTCCTCACTACTGATGATCTCGGCCCCGGTCGGGTAGTCCGGTCCCTGGATATGGGCGCAGAGTTCATCTA
>JALWQD010000334.1 GCA_026994735.1 Gammaproteobacteria bacterium
CGTATGGGGAGTGACCAAAATGCTCACGCAAATAGGCAGCACGTTGGGCAACAGAATCAAGCTGCTCGCTTGCCAGTTCCTTTCTCAGCTGCTCGAATTCACGTGATGCCTCGACAGCCTGTTGCTCGATATTCTGGTACCAGAACCGGCTGCCAACGAGAATGGCCAAGCCGATAAAGAGGCCGAAGGTTACGGCCCGACCATTTTCTCCCCACCAACGCTTAAGTGCTTCGACCTGCTGTTCTTCGGTCTCAAATCGTGTCACCGTTTACTTACCCCCTTTCCTGCACATGATTGCAAATTTCCTCCCTCAACAAGGCCGTCAGCGCTGTCTGGGGTATTGTTTGTTGCTGCCTTTCCTGGCGCAAATACTTAACCGTAATCCTCGCCTCGGCCAATTCATCCTCGCCCAGTATCAGGGCCAGTGAGGCACCGCTACGATCTGCCCTTTTAAGCTGACTTTTAAAACTACCGTCGCCACAATTAACCCGCAAACGGAGCTCGGGCAGGGTATCCCGGACGGATTCAGCCAACACCAGGCCATGTTCTCTGGCAGCCTCTCCAGCCAGCACCAGGTAGGCATCACTGACCGGTTTCAGTGCCGCCAGTTTTTCTTCATCGAGCAAGGCCAGTAAACGCTCGATACCTAATGCAAAACCCGCCGCAGGTGTCACCGGGCCACCCAACTGAGACACCAGTCCATCATAACGCCCGCCCGCACACACCGTCGATTGGGCACCTATCGTCCCCACCCAGTCGAAGACCAGTTTCTCATAGTAATCAAGCCCACGAACCAATCGGGGGTTAACAGAATAGGCAACACCAGCGGCATCAAGCAACGCGCAGAGACGGGAAAAATCTTTTTCTGATTCATCATCGAGGCAATCACAGAGCTTAGGCGCACCGTCAATCACTGCCTGCATCGACGGGTTCTTACTATCAAGTATTCGCAGCGGGTTTGTCTTTAAACGACGCTGGCTATCACTATCGAGCTGTTCAAGATAGCCATTAAAATAAGCAACCAGCTGTTGCCGATAGCGCGCCCGCGCAGCCACTGTACCCAAAGAATTAATCTGTAACTCAAGACCATTAATCCCGAGCATTTTCCATAAGCGCGCTGTCAGCAACAATAATTCTGCATCAATCTCGGGACCCGCCATACCGAAGGTCTCAACACCAAATTGATGAAACTGGCGATATCGCCCCTTCTGCGGCCTTTCGCGACGGAACATCGGACCACAGTACCAGACCCGCTGTGGACCACTCCGCTGCAGCAAACCATTTTCAATGCCGGCACGCACGCAGCCAGCGGTGCCTTCCGGGCGCAGACAAAGGCGCTCATCGTTGCGATCAACAAAATTGTACATCTCTTTTTCAACGATATCCGTCGCTTCTCCAACGGTACGCACGAAGAGTGCTGCCTTCTCGACAACAGGCATGCGCATTTCTCCATAGCCATAGCTGTCCATAAGCTGGCGAAAGGTCCTTTCGATATAACGCCAAGCAGCTGACTCTGTCGGCAGCACATCATGCATGCCGCGGATGGCCTTAATCATGATCGCCAAGGTGTGCTCTCCTCACATCTTTTCTTTAGCACTGTCAGCATCAACAGCGAGTCGCTGACGAATGGTCGCTTCAAGATCATCGAGCAAATCACCTTCATCAACCTTGTGATCAGGTTCACCACCAACATAGATCAAGCTGGGGCTGCCGCCTGTGAGACCAATAGCGGCTTCACGCGCTTCACCAGGACCGTTGACAACACAGCCAATGACGGCGACATCAAGTGGCTGACGGATATCCTCGAGACGTGATTCCAGGGCATTCACCGTCGAGATGACATCAAAACACTGGCGCGAACATGAGGGACAGGCAATCAGATTAATACCACGACTGCGCAAGTGTAACGATTTGAGAATATCAAAACCGACCTTCACTTCTTCTACCGGATCTGCAGCCAGCGATACCCGCAGGGTATCACCAATACCATCGACGAGAAGCATACCAAGGCCTATCGCCGACTTGACCGTCCCCGAGCGCAAACCACCCGCCTCGGTAATTCCCAGATGTATGGGGTTATCGATTTGTTTGGCAATCTGGCGATAAGCGCTGACGGCCATAAATATTTCTGAAGCCTTCAGGCTAACCTTATACTGCTGAAAATCATGGCCTTCAAGAAGGTCGATATGACGTAGAGCAGACTCCACCAATGCCGCCGGTGTCGGTTCCCCATACTTTTTCTGCAAGTCTTTTTCCAGTGAGCCGGCATTAACGCCTATGCGAATCGGGATGCCATGATCACGGGCACAATCAATAACCGCGCGAACACGATCAGCACGACCAATATTACCTGGATTGATGCGCAGACAATCAGCCCCTTCAGCAGCCACTTTCAAGGCAATCCGGTAATCAAAGTGAATATCGGCAACCAGTGGAACCTTGACCTTGCGGCGAATCGCGCCAAAAGCTTCCGCTGCGTCCATGGTTGGCACGGAAACACGGACGATATCAGCACCGGCGGCGGCAATCGCTTCAATTTGGGCAACAGTCCTGGCGATATCACAGGTTTCAGTATTCGTCATGCTTTGCACTGAAATGGACGCATCACCACCGACAGCAACGTCACCCACATAGATCTTCCGCGTTACTCGTCGCTGTATCTGCGTCTCTGTCTTCATGAATATTCCTGTCTGTGCAAGGCCCATCAGGGTGCTCCAACCTTAAAATGGACAACCCTCGAGCCCTTCTCCACCGGCATGGCAAAAGGGGAACCATTGTATTCTAACCGCACACCGGGCGCATAGCCCAGGCGGATATCAAAAGGAGGTGGTCCCTGCAAGCGCATCTGCTGCCCTGCCCGCCCCGTGCGTGAAAGTAAACGACGGCCTTCACCGTCACGTACCTCAACCCAGGAATCCGCATCGAAACGGATAAGCAAGATATCGTCTGCAGGCACCTCAAGCAACACCGCTGACGCAGGTTCCTGTGACGGCACAGTAATAGCATTCGCCGCCTGTTCTTCAGGCGTATTGGCGGGCGTTTCTTCCGCAGGCGTTGGCAATGAAGAAGAAACAGCCTGCGGTAGAGGTTCCGCGACAACTTCGCTGGCTTGCGACTTTTTCTGTGACATGCCCTCAGACGTGTCCGCATCACTCATGTAC
>JALWQD010000335.1 GCA_026994735.1 Gammaproteobacteria bacterium
CGTGGTCATATTGAGGGTGATCGTGTGGCGCACTGGCAGGTGACGCTGAAAATTGGTTTTACTCTCGATTGAGCCATTTTCTGCCGGGTCGCTCCCGCCCGTGTTGTTTGGGAGCGGCCCTTTTATTAGCAGATGTCTGGTCGCGAGTCTTTTTTACCCTCGGCTTTATCATAAAGGGCGTCGGCGCGAGCAGCCATAATAAAGTCATTTCGGTGTAGACCCTTGATTTTGTGGGACCACCAGGTGACGGTGACAGAGCCCCATTCCGTCAGCAGTAAAGGGTGGTGGCCCTGTTCTTCGGAAAGCTCTCCGATCGTTTGTGTGAAGGCCAGGGCATGAACGAAATTAGTAAAACGGTAGACGCGCTCGATTTGTTTGATATCGTCGCGTATCTCAATTGCCCAATCAGGAATGGCAGTTGCAAAGCTGGCAACTTCAGTGTCTGTTGCTGTCGGCGTACCGCGTTTACAGGCTTCACAATGGCCTTGACTGAGCATTTTTTTATCCATATTAATGTCCTCCGGAAAATGTTTTGTACATGGTTGAGCCGTGTCAGTTTAAGATTTGTCAGGATGATTGCCGTAAAGGTGTTATTCAGGCGATTATCAGCAGTAATTCCTTTGTCTGCCCATTGTTTATTGCAAAGGCGCGAATTTCCAAAACGCCGGGAATGTTGAGAGAGATGATGAGATAAACAACCTGAGGGTAGTTGGCTTCGGCGATATCGGTGGCCGAAGGCTCAGCAGCGCTGCTTGGGTGTGAGTGATAGATTGCAAACAGAGACTCACCGCCAAGACGCATTTGTCGCAGAGCATCGATTTGTGCGGCGGGATCCATGACGTAGCGCCGGGCAGGATTTTCTGCGCAGTTGTGAATGGGGTAACTGCGGCAGATTGTTTGCCCTCTTGCGCTGATCAGTCCACAGACCTCGTTGTCCGGTTCTGATTGCGCATGGCTGAAAATTTCATTGGCAATGGCCAGTGGTAGATAAACAATCTTGTCAGTCATGTCAGCATTTCCAGATAGCGCTGATAACACGTCTATGTCCGTTGAGATCCCGGTGGCTTGTCAATGATTGATAGCCATACTGTGCCAGAAGCCGCAGGACAGCACGTGCCTGACGATAGCCATGTTCCAGTAATAACTGGCCTCCGGGATGCAGGTGCTGACGACTGGCTGCGGCAATGTGTTCAATACTTTTCAGACCGTTGTTACCGCTGTAAAGTGCTGTTGCCGGCTCATAGCGCGTCACTTCAGCGCTGACCTCCGGGTCGCCCTCGGCGATATAGGGGGGGTTGGTGACAATGAGATCATAATGATTGTCATCCAGCGCCTGGCACCAGTAACCCTGGCGAAAAGTGATATTGCTTATACCCAGCCGACGGGCATTGTTGCGGGCGATGTCGAGGGCTGAGGTACAGCTGTCTGTCGCTGTCACCTTCCAGTCGCTTCGTTCATGGGCTAACGCCAGGGCAATGGCGCCCGAGCCAGTGCCAAGGTCAGCCACAGAGAGTGCTGTCTGGGGACAACGTTCCAGCGCCAGACTGACCAGTGTTTCTGTTTCCGGGCGCGGGATTAGTGTGCTGCTGTCAACGTGTAGAGGCAGTGACCAGAATTCTCTTTCGCCCGTCAGATAGGCTACGGGTTCCTGTTGCCGGCGGCGCATGATCAGTGCTGAAAAGATGTCTGCCGGAGGCGCTGCGATGATTGCTTCCGGGTGCGCGAAAAGATAGCTGCGCGGGCGTTCAAGACTATGCATCAATAGAATTTCGCTGTCGAGCTGCGGACTGTCGCTGATGTTTTCCAGTTTTATGACAGCCCATTGCAGCCATTCCCTGACAGATGCTTTGCCAGGGCGGTTGCTTTGTTTTCTTACCGTAGCGGCTGTCGGCATGGGTTATTCTTCACTGGCTAAAAGAGCCAGTTGGTCAGCCTGATATTCGCTAATCAGCGGGACAATGACGAGATCAAGGCTGCCTGAGAGAATTTCGTCAAGCTTGTAGAGTGTCAGGTTGATACGGTGGTCGGACATCCGGCCCTGAGGGTAGTTATATGTGCGGATGCGTTCAGATCGATCACCACTGCCAACCAGCAAACGTCTTTTTTGAGCCTGTTCATCGGCTTGGCTGCGTTGAGCTTCGTCGAGCAGGCGTGATTGCAGTAATGACATCGCTCTGGCCCGGTTTTTATGCTGCGAACGTTCATCCTGACACTCGATGACAATGCCCGAGGGGAGGTGGGTGATCCGAATGGCCGAGTCAGTTTTGTTAACATGTTGGCCGCCCGCACCTGAGGCGCGAAAGGTATCGATTTTGAGGTCGGCGGTAGAGATTTCAATTCCCTCGATGGCGCTGACTTCCGGCAGTATGGCGACAGTGCAGGCCGAGGTGTGGATGCGGCCCTGCGACTCGGTTGCCGGGACACGCTGGACGCGGTGTGCTCCGGACTCAAATTTCAGACGAGAATAAGCGCCTTGCCCGATGACTCTGGCGATAATTTCGCGATAGCCGCCATGCTCACCGCTACTGCTACTGACGACTTCTACCTGCCAGCCGCGCGACTCGGCGTAGAGGCTGTACATGCGGAACAGGTCACCAGCAAACAGTGCTGCTTCATCGCCTCCTGTACCGGCACGTATTTCGAGAAAGATATTGGCATCGTCATGGGGGTCTGAAGGGATCAGTAGACGTTGAATTTCTTTTAATGTGTTTTCCTGCTGTTGTTCAAGATCGGCAATTTCGAGGTTTGCCAGTTCACGTATTTCAGCATCACTTTCGTTGAGCATTTCTTCGGCGGCCTGACGCTCCTTATTAAGCGCGAGATAATTGGCAAAGGCACTGGTGAGGGGGGTTAATTGCGCATATTCGCGTGACAATTCACGAAACTTGTTCTGATCGTTGATGATGTCATTGGATGACAGCAATGCCTCAAGTTCCTGGTGCCGTTCATTGAGGGTCTCAAGTTTGTTCGTGATGGATGCTTTCATTGTCACGATGAACGGGATAATGGGCGGCTATCTGATGGGGGGATCACTGTAGTCATCTTTATTCCTTGATACCAAGCAATTCGCGCGCGGCAGCAAGCAGGTCATTACGGCCATCGTAACCGGCTTTACGCATCTCGACCGTCGGTTGGTGGCCGCCCTTGTTGG
>JALWQD010000336.1 GCA_026994735.1 Gammaproteobacteria bacterium
CTATACGGCCGACCCCATCGGCATCTCCGGCTTTGGCCCCCAGTTCATCAGTTTTGGCCTGATTGCACTTTTTGGTGCCTTCCTCGCTGTCTTCCTGCGGCGCAGCTACCGCCGCCCGGAATTCATCTTTATCGCCGTTGTCATCGTTCTCTTTTCGCTCTTTCTGGCCAGCAACTACAGCGCCAACATCAACAGCTATCGCATCCTTATTTTCATGCCCATTGTCATGATCGCCTATGCCGGCATCATGCTTTTCCGGCGCGGCTGGCTGAAAGTCCCGGCGATCGCCTTCGGCGTTAATCTGCTGCTGCTCGTCAGTATCCTCTGGGATTTGCTCATCGCCCTGCCGCCACCCCTGACCAACCCGCGTGAATTCAAGGCCTATATCACCGCCCCGGCCAGTTATCAGACCAGTGGCAACTACAGCCAGTGGTTCAGCCTGCAACGGCCGGATTTCCATCACCTGCTGAATGCGCTGCCCACCCGCGCAACGATAGCCATCATTTCACCGCCCCAATTCAACCGGATTTTTCGCAAGGGCCAGGCAGAAACCTGGAGTTACCCCTATTACGACCGTCACTGGCAACGACGGCTGGCCTACTTCAACGATGACCACGATCTCGATTGTGATGCCAAACGTCTTCTTTGCCGTCCCAGCAAGACCCTGAAAGAAAGGCTGACAAAGGCCAATATTCAACTCGTCAGCAGCTGCCCAACAAACCGTTGCGTCAGATTGCAAGACCCGGCCTTCTTTGAAATCACGCCGGGCTTCTACTACTTCAACGGGGAGCAGAAACCATGATCCGCCGCCCGTTGCGTTTCATCATCCTGCTGACCGGTGTCGCCCTCACCAGCGGCTACCTTTGGCTCAACCAGGGCAAGGCCATGAAGGCCGTCGAGGATCTCCGCCTGGTCATCAATGGCAGCCCCTCATCGAGCTGGGCACTGGCGCTCGACAAACAGGTATTGATCAGCCGCCGCCTGCCGCCAACCGGCATCTTTGATGGCGCTGGCCAGCATCAAATCAATATCGAGCCCATACCGGCAGATCTCTATGAGCGCATTCGCGGCGCCCGCGAGCGCGTCACCCAGGTCTACGATGACAAGGCCCAGACCAGCCGTCTGCTGGCTCGTAAAAACTTTCTTGTCACCCAGATTGCCGACCGCCGTGTCTACCTCGTGCGTGAGGATGACGCCCGCACCATTGCCGCCATTGTCTGGAATGAACGCCGCCTCATCCGTGATGTCATCCGCTGCCAGAACACAAGCCTGTGCCCGAAATTACGCCTTCTCTTTGGCCCCGGTTTTGATGCCCTCTCCGGCCCTTACCTGAAGAGTGAAATCAATCCCGGTCGCCGTGGCATGCCGCGCGGGCGCTGGCTCGCCGGGCCGGTCAGCGAACTCATCATTCTGGCCAAGGAAGAGCGTGACATCCTGCTGCAAATGAAGCTGCTGCAGATTCACCCCAAGCAGATACTCAGTATCAATGGCCACCCGCTGCGGCAGGCAACGGGCAAGCAACAACAGTCGCTCGTCCTCGGTGGCAAGCGCTTTTACCCGGCACGCTATCAATGGCCTGTCCACCTCAAAACCGGTCGCAACATCATCAAACTGCGCTCATCGCGCTGGCTGGCGCAAAAGCAAGGACGCAGCAGCGGCCTCTCAAGCTACCTGCTGACGCTGGCCATCAAAGCCCGGCAGCCGCCGCGCACAGCCACGACGCGCAACTAACGGACGCCCAACCCTGCCGCGTATGGACAAAACACACTACCCGACAACCACCATCGAGGCCGGCGGCAGCGAACGCCATTACTGGCGTGATGTCTGGCGTTACCGCGAGTTGTTTTATTTTCTCGCCTGGCGCGACATCCTCGTGCGTTACAAACAAACGGTCATCGGCGTCGTCTGGGCCTTGCTCCGCCCCTTGCTGACCATGCTCGTATTCACCATCATCTTTAGCAAGCTGGCCAAATTGCCTGCCGATGCCGGCGCCCCCTACCCGATCATGGTCTTTGCCGCCATGCTGCCGTGGCAATTCTTCGCCACGGCCTTTGCCGAAGCCGGCAACAGCCTGATCAGCAATTCGGCCATGATCTCGAAAGTCTATTTCCCCCGCCTGATTATCCCGAGCAGCGCCGTCATTGTCAGTTTTGTCGACTTCCTCATCTCCTTTGCCATTCTCGTCGGCCTGATGTTCTGGTATCAGTTCGTTCCTGACTGGCGCATCCTGCTGCTACCGTTATTCATGATCATTGCTTTTGCCGCCTCGCTTGGTGCCGGTCTGTTGATCGCCTCACTGAATGTCCGTTATCGCGATTTCCGTTACATCATTCCCTTTGTCGTGCAGATGGGCCTCTATATCTCGCCCGTCGGCTTCAGCAGCTCAATCGTCCCTGACCAATGGCGCTTGCTGTACTCATTAAACCCCATGGTTGGCGTGATTGACGGCTTTCGCTGGGCCATTATCGGCGGCGATTACCAGGTCTACTGGCCCGGGTTCATGCTCTCATTACTGGTTGTCGCCCTCCTCCTGGGCGGCGGCATTTATTATTTTCGCAAGACCGAAAAGACCTTTGCCGATGTTATCTAAACCCTCAGCCCGCACAGGACCCGCGCTCACCGCAAATACTTTTCCTATGCTTGCCAGCCGCCGCAAAAACACCGCTGTTCACGGCCAGGGTCGCGCCGACAACAACACACCTCAACGCTGCCAGCCATGACCGCCATCAAGATCGAAAACATGTCCAAGCGATATATTATTGGACACCAGAAACAGGAACGCTACACAGCCCTGCGTGATGTCCTCATGCACAAAATGCGCGGCCTTGGCCAGCGCCTGCGTCACCCCCTGTCACCGAACAAGGAAGACATTGATGTTGAGGAATTCTGGGCTCTGCGCGACATCGACCTGGAAATACAAGCCGGCGACCGGGTTGGCATCATCGGTCGCAATGGTGCCGGCAAATCGACATTACTGAAAGTGCTCAGCCGCATCACTGAACCCACCCGGGGAAAGATTCATATCAATGGCCGTATCGCCAGCCTGCTTGAAGTCGGCACCGGCTTTCACCCGGAACTCAGTGGCCGCGAAAACATCTACCTCAACGGCGCCATCCTCGGCATGTCCCGCGCCGAG
>JALWQD010000337.1 GCA_026994735.1 Gammaproteobacteria bacterium
CTCTGAGTGTCTTTTTTTGACACTCGAGGCGTCTTTTTGTGGAGGTATGAAAATGATGATTAAACAACGCACAGTCGGGACATTGTTGCTGCTCCTGGCATTTTTCCTGGTCGGAGAGAATTTTTCTCTGGCTGCAGAAATATCTGGCCCGGCTGCTGATTTCACACTTAAAAGCCGCACTGGCAAGAATATTAAACTGAGTGAATTACGCGGGCAGGTGGTCATGATCAATTTCTGGGCTTCCTGGTGCGGGCCCTGCCGTCAGGAAATGCCCTTGCTGGAGCAGATTTATCAACGCTATCAGCCGCTCGGCTTTACCCTTCTGGGAGTCAATGTTGATGAAGACCGACAGGCGGCACAGGCATTGCTGAAAGAAATCCCGGTCACTTTCCCGGTTCTCTTTGACAGTGATAATGTCGTTTCCGAAGCATATGGCCTGGAGGCTATGCCGAGTACTATTATGGTTGACCGTGATGGCCAGATGCGCTTTGTGCATATCGGTTACCAGCCGGGTTTCGAGGATGATTATGAACGCCAGATCAAGGCCTTGATGCGCGAGTGAACAGGAGACTGCTCATTGTTTTATTATTGACGCTGCTCACCGGTTGTGGCATCAAACCGTGGGTTAAACCCTATCAGCGCCAGCGTCTTGCCGATCCGATCATGTTTTTTGATCGTAATCCGGTTTCCAGTGCCTACGTCAATCATGTCTATGAGGCCCGTGAGGGTGCGCGTGGTGCCGAAGGCAGTCAGGGAGGGGGTTGTGGCTGTAATTAGAGACCGCACACGCTTGCTGATAACCTTGATGTTGTTGCTCAGTGCTTTGTTGCCACTGTTGGCAGCCGTATTGCCAGAAGATCGTTTTGATGCCCTTTATCACGCCTATGAGGGCGGTGGTGTGCAGGTTAACGGGCCGTCTATACTACTGCGCAAGCAAATCAGCAAGAACAGCTCTTTGTCGGCCAATTATTATGTTGATTCAATTACCAGCGCCTCGGTTGATGTGATTACTTCTGCGAGTCCGTATAGCGAACGGAGAGAAGAAAAAAGTATTGGCGCTGATTTTCTCATAGACAGTTCGACACTTAGTGTCGGTTTCTCAAACAGTGAAGAAAATGATTTTTCTGCCAAGACAGCGGCCTTTTCGGTCAGCAATGATTTCTTTGGTGATCTGACGACATTGAGTCTTGGTTATATTCGCGGCTGGGATGATGTCGGCAAGACCGGCGACCCGCTTTTTGGTGAGCATGCTGATCGCCAGCGTTATCGCATTGGCCTCTCACAGATTGTCAGCAAGGAGATGATTGTCGCTCTTAATTTCGAGACCGTTACCGACGAGGGCTATCTCAATAATCCCTATCGCTCGGTTCGTTATCTTGATCCGGCCAGTGCCAAGGGCTACAGTTTCGAACCGGAAGTTTACCCCCGCACACGTACCAGTAATGCTCTCGCCATACGCGGACGCTATGCTCTGCCTTATCGGGCTTCAGCCTTTGCCGAGTACCGCTATTACAGTGATAGCTGGGGTATCGAGGCGCAAAATATCGCCTTTGGCTATACCCATGCTTACCGGCAGGACTGGCTCTTTGATCTTCGCTACCGTTATTACAGTCAGGGCCGGGCAGATTTTTTCAGTGATCTTTTTCCTCATCGCCAGGCACAAAACTTTCTTGCCCGTGACAAGGAGCTGAGCGCCTTTGCCAATCACTCCTTCGGTATCAGCGCCAGTTACCTGTTTCAGACCAGAGACTGGCCATTAATCGACCGCGGTAGTCTCAATCTGTCGCTCGACCATATTCTCTTCAACTATGATGAGTTCCGTGATATCAATAGTGGTGGTTCTGTTGGTGCCGAATCACTATACAGTTTCAGTGCCAATGTCCTGCAATTGTACTTGTCGGTCTGGTATTAAAGAGAACCGGCTGCCTTAGGGATGTCCAGGCGGTGAGAGTTTTCATGAGGCGGCACAAACCGTTTTTGTTTCCCCATATCCTTGTTTTGCCTGTCAAGAGAGCGTCATTCGGCGGTGAAGAATGAATGTGACGACAAAACACGTTGTGGCAGCAATGCTTCCAGGCGAAAAGCCTTTTGACGGTGGTGATGGTGTCATGCCTTTATTTTTCCCCAGCGGCAATTTCGCTTGCTCTATGTGATGGCTGGAATGATCATCCGCAGCGTTGCCAAAAGACCTCTGTCATTGAAGCGCTATTGATAAACGATTTCGCTCTTTTATTATTCTTTTGTCATTGTTTTTCAGATGCATGGACTTTCTCCATAAGTGCGTTTATTCTGCTATTTTAAATGGTCTTTTTGTCATTATGATGATCTTCAATTCTGTAACGGGATAGCTCATGACAAACAAACACGAATCGTTAGGGAAAACGAAGAAACAGGGTCTGAAACTGCTCCAGGCCGGGCAGTTGACGGAGGCTTGTGAACGCTTTCTCGAAGTCTGTCGCATGCGACCGCAGGATGCTCATGCCTGGTCAGTGCTGGGGGCTATCTATGGACAGATCGGTGATGCTGAAAAGGCTGCTGAAGCGGGCCAGAAGAGTGTTGCACTGGATGCCAACAATGCCGATGCGCAATGTAATCTGGGCATTTCGCTGGAGACGCTCGGACGCGACGATGATGCACTGCAATGTTATCGCAAAGCGCTGTCGCTGCAGCCTGGGCACATTGAGGCAGGCAAAAATCTCGCTGCATTACTGAGGGCAGTGGGGCTGCCTGATGAAGCGCTAGTCCATCTTGAACGAGCACTGCAAAAGTCCCCGCATCATGCCGGGCTCCACAATGATCTGGCGAATGTGCTGGTAAAACTCGAGCGCCTTGACGAGGCGGAAAAGCACTACCGTTTGGCCATGAGCTACGATACTGCTTTTAGCCAGGCGCGAATCAATCTTGCTGCCTTGCAGTTTCAGCAGGGAAAGCGGGAAGCGGCAATGGCTGATCTCGAGACGTTTATCGAGAACACACCTGATGATGCCGGCGCACACCATAACCTGGCTGAAATGTTGCAACGGGTTGGCATGAATGCAGCTGCCCTGCAACATTATGATGAGGCATTACGGCTATCGCCCGAATTTGTTGAGGCCGCTAATCACCGAGGGACAGTGTTACAGATTCTTGGT
>JALWQD010000338.1 GCA_026994735.1 Gammaproteobacteria bacterium
AGGCATCACCATCGAACATTGGCAATACCGGGGTGGCGGCATTGGTCGAGACATCAAAGGACTTGAACTCACCCTCGACGGTCAGTGCCGTGCCATTGCCCATGGGTTTCTCAAAAAGACCATCGATGGCGTAACCATTGAACGAGCCGGATTGAGTGGCCGTCCCGTAGCCATCACTCTGTGATTGCGCCGAAATGCCCAGGGTGAGAATGTCGCCGGCATTACCGAAGTAGGTGCTGCTGGTGTAGTAACCAGGGTTGGATTCCTGGTTGAGGAAGTTATAGGCGAAACGAACGGCATAGAGCGGGTCATCCCCCTGGTTGGCAGGGCCACTGAAACCGTCAAAGATACCCACGGCATACTGGAACTTGCCCAGAGTACCCCAGGCTGTGATGCCTTCATCACGGCCATAAGTGCCGGCTTTGCCATTGGCGCCATTGCTGATGTCATTGTCAGAAGGATAGAGAGGGACGGTATACTGGGCCCAGGTGAGGCTATAGAAAGGGCCATTCATTTCGATGCGGTCTGCCGGTGTCAGCATGCGTCCGGCCCAGACATTGAAGGCAGGGCCGGGCTCGTACTGAACGATGGCGTCGAGGACGCCGTATTCGCCCCACATCTTGTCGGTGCCAAAGTAAAACTTGAAGTCTTCACTGGCCTGACCAGCAACGTAGAGGCGCATGTTGTCGAGGTTGAAATTGCTGGCGCGGCTACTGCCATCCGGCGCTGAATCGCTGACCGAAGCAATCGAAGTGCGAATGCCGGCACCAAAGCTGACCCAGCGGGTATCATCGATACTGATCTTGCCGCTGGCCAGGGCCGGGGCGCTAGCCGCGAATAGCAGGCTGCTTAACAGTAGGGACTTGCCTACGAGACTTTTCCTGTGCATGACTTGTTTCCTGTGCTGTGGCCAATGGCCTGTTAGTGGATGGGTGCGTGCTGAACAGTACCGTTCGGATCGTCTTGCGAAGCTGGCCCTGTTGTGACAGGTGGCAAGCGCGCGGAATCTCTTTTCGGCAACGTTTTGATGATTCGCTTGAGAGGTGAAAACAGGCTCTCGTGCACACTGGGCGAGTCTAACGAGGCTGCGGGTTGAGGAGAATTCGTCATTTGGCACAGCCGGGTACGTTAAACAACGTATGGTGCAAGAGGCTGTTTTCAGGTATTGCAACAGATTGGCCGGGGTTTTTCGCTGGCGCTTAACAAGCGGATTGTATTTTCAGGCACATGTGATGGATATCGATAAAGATGCTCTGCGTATTCGTCGTGAATACAACCAATGGGTCGCCAATGAAACGCTGGAAGATTATTCCCTGCGTTATACCGCTAAACAGGCCCGGCGCTGGTCAGCTGCCTGGGTCGCCAATACGGCCTTGGGGATCGTCTCCTTTTTAGCCCTGGAAGCCATTGGCGGCACCATTACACTCAATTACGGCTTCAGTAATGCTTTTTGGGCCATCCTCACCGTTGCCGCGATTATCTTTCTCACAGGACTGCCACTGGCCTACTATGCGGCTCGTGAAGGGGTTGATATTGACCTGCTTACCCGCGGGGCAGGTTTCGGTTATATAGGCTCGACGATCTCATCGTTGGTCTATGCTTCCTTTACCTTTATCTTTTTTGCCCTGGAAGCGGCGATTATGTCGATGGCCATCAATATGACGACCGCATTGCCACTGTCGCTGGCCTATATTCTGAGTACCATCGTTGTTATTCCCCTGGTGACGCACGGTATCCAGCGGATTTCTCACTTTCAGGCCTGGACCCAGCCTTTATGGCTGGTTCTGCAGATTCTGCCGCTGATTTTTATTGCTATCCATGAATCGCAGGCCTTTAGCCAATGGCTATCCTTTCCCGGTGTTGCTGACAGTGGCGGGCAGGGTTTCAATATTCTGCTCTATGGCGCGGCAGCCGCGGTCATTTTTCCTTTGTTGGCTCAGAATGGCGAACAGGCCGACTTTTTGCGCTTTTTACCGGTGCGGACCAAGGCCAATAGTATGCACTGGTGGCTGGCTGTCATTGGTGCCGGGCCCGGTTGGGTACTCTTCGGCGTGCTAAAGCTTTTTGTCGGTTCTTTTCTCGCTGTCCTGGCGCTGCACCATGGCCTGTCAGCGGCACTGGCCGATGATCCGGCTCATATGTATGCCGTTGCCTTCAGTTATATTACCGTTAACCCGACCATGGCCCTCTGGCTGGCCGGCGTGTTTGTCGTTATTTCCCAGCTCAAGATCAATGTCACCAATGCCTATGCCGGTTCGATTGCCTGGGGTAATTTTTTTTCCCGCCTGACCCACAGCCATCCCGGTCGTGTCGTTTGGCTGGTTTTTAATGTTGTGATTGCCTTGATGTTGATGGAGCTGGGACTCTATCAGGCCTTTGAGAATATTCTCATTACCTATGCCTGTCTTGTCGTTGCCTGGATCGCTGCTGTCGTTGCCGATCTGGCAATTAACAAGCCCCTGGGGCTGAGTCCGGCGGGAATTGAATTTCGTCGCAGCCACCTCTACGACGTGAACCCGGTCGGTGTCCTTTCAATGATCATTGCATCGGCTGTTGGTATTATTGCCAATCTCGGTTTTTTTGGTCCTCTGGCCGAGGCGCTGGCAGCGTTTATTGCCCTTGCCCTGCCTTTTTTGACGGTGCCGCTGATCGCCTGGCTGACCAGGGGCCGCTATTATCTTTGCCGTCATGCGCAACAGAACGACAACTGTCATGATGAACTGCAGCAGTGCCTTGTCTGTGAAAACAGCTTTGATGGCGAGGATATGAGCGATTGTCCCAGCTACCAGGGGGCAATCTGTTCCCTTTGCTGTGCCCTCGATACCCGCTGTGGTAATCGTTGCCGACCGGAAGCGCATCTGTCGGCGCAGGCAGCAAGTTTTCTCGGCCGTTTGCTGCCACCTTCCATTCATCAGCACCTGCATTCGGCGACGGGGCATTTTTTAGCCATGTTTCTGGTCACTGCGGCGATTATTGGCGGCTTGCTGGGGGTCGTTTTTTATGCCAATCAGGGTAAAACTGACAGCGATCTTTTTTTGATTGGTGACGTTCTCTGG
The DNA here is from genome assembly GCA_026994735.1 of Gammaproteobacteria bacterium. Classification (GTDB taxonomy): domain Bacteria; phylum Pseudomonadota; class Gammaproteobacteria; order SZUA-140; family SZUA-140; genus RI-283. Next base: position 3,057 of record JALWQD010000338.1, read on the forward strand.
CAGGTGTTTTTTTTACTGTTACTGGTGACCGGTGTGCTGGTTTGG
>JALWQD010000339.1:0-6012 GCA_026994735.1 Gammaproteobacteria bacterium
GCGATTATGCCTATCAAAGCCATGGCCTGACATTGCGTTTGGAAAAAGGCTACCTAAAGGGTGGCGTCGTCAATATTCAATATCGTTTCCTCTATTTTGACTACACTAACCGGGACTCTTTCTCACGTTTTAGTCGCCAACGAAGAAACTTTCGCCATAGCCTTTCTCTCGGCACTTCTTATGCCTTCGGCAATGGCATCAGTCTCTTTGCCAATGCCTCTTGGGAGCGCAATGACTCCAATCTGCCAGTCGGCTTTATCATTAATACCGAAGACATTATTGAAGGCCAGCAAAGCTCGTCATTAAGCGACTATGAACGCGGTACTCTGGGAATTGGTGTCACGCTCAGCTTTTAGCTTCAAACATCCAACAACAATATTTTTCATTCTCGTGAACCCGCTCACAGAACGAAGATCTTTCCAGGCAAGGCCCTTCATGGTCTTCATTCCCTGCCGATAGTGAGAGAACCGGGCAGCCGCCCACAGCATGCGGGATGTTTTATGTCAGCCAGCAAAATCATCAAACTCGACGTTAGTAAACGCTCAGCTGAAGTGTCATCAATTCTCAGCCGCGCCGACGGGATTGCCAGCGACCTCCTCAACAGACTGTTGAGAAATATGCTCGACAATGCCGATGACACTCTCTTCGCGCTTGCCGACAAGGCCCAAACCGATCAAAAACAAAATGCTTATTTCGATGCCATGCGGGCACTTCGAATTACCCGCGGCGATATTGAAGCGATTTTCCGGGAACAGAATAATCGCCATTGTGCAGACTTTCTGGCTGGGAAAATCACGCTCACTGGCAACCCTGAAAACAGTCTCGACGATGCCGACTCATTATCGCTGGTTGACGATACAGCATTGGAAGAATCGCTTGCGGTCAGCGGTATGATTGAAAAAAGCAAGAATCGCCTGGCGCGTGACCTTTATGCCATTGAGCGCCGCTACCAGGTACTTCTTGACAGGCCCGATCTAACACTGGATGCCATCCCCATTACACCGGCTCCCGTCTGTCATGCTTTCGACACACCCGTACGGGCACTGAACGCCGAAATCGAGATCAAGCTGATTATCTATAAACTTTTTGATCGCGATGTCCTGACACATCTTGGTACCCTCTATGACAAAATTAATGCATTACTGATCAATGAAGGCGTTATGCCCGTCCTGCGTATGGCCAATAGCAACCAGAACAGCAACGACGATAGTATTAGCGGCCCTCCTGCACCATTACCAGAAGGTGTCATTAACAGTTCCAACAGTACTGGCAATGCGTCCCTGGCGGCATTACGTTCGCTACTCAACCCTCAGGCCGGATCCGATCCTCTGGCCTCAGCCACGGCAGGATTTTCTGGTTTCTCTGTGCCTGCAGCTGACAGCAGCCCCGAAGTTGATAGCAGCGCCCTGCTTGAAGTTATTTCCGGCCTGCAGCGGCTCGATATGTCATCTTCAGCCGTCGTTCTGAAAGAAAAAGTTGCTCGCCTGAGTGCCAGCGGGCAATTGCGTTCCGTTGACCGGGATGTCATCTGCATTGTCGAAATGCTGTTCGACTATATCCTCGAAGACCCTACCTTACCAGCCTGTGCCCGCGCCCTCATTGGTCGCCTGCAAATCCCAATGATCCGCCTCTCCCTACATGACAATACTGTCTTCGAGGATAAACAACACCCCGCTCGACGCTTGATTAATATCATGGCACGATCAACTGTTGGTCTCGCCGATAGTGACGCAGAAGAAAGCCCGATTATTGGCGAAATCAATACTATCGTCGAGAATATCTGCCAACGATTCAATGAAGAAAACCCTTCCATCTTTGCCGATTCCCTGAATGACTTTGAAGGTTTTCTCAGTGCTGACGATGCCTCCGCTGAAAAGGAAGAAACAGCCCTCCGCCAACAGCTTGAAGAACGTGAACGATATGCTATTAGTGTTGCCTGGGTAAACAGTGAGATTGCCACTATGATTCACGGCCACTGTCTTCCACGGCCTGTCTTTGAAATTATCAATGGTCCTTGGAGCAAGGTTATGCTTGAGGCCTATCTTGATGCCGGCCAGGATGGCCAACAATGGAAAGAATGTACTCGTTTTGTCGAAATCCTGATCGATTCTGTCGAACCGGAAAATGGCCGCTTTGATAGTCAGCGTCTGGGTCATATCGTCCCCCATATTGTACGCACGCTGCGCAGTGAATTTTCACGCATCGATTATCCAGAAGAAGACATTGAGCTTCTCTTGCAAGGTCTGGAAGCCGTCCATATTGCCGCTCTGAAAGGTAAGCGCCAGCAAGATATTGGCGGCGTCCATATCAAAAAAGCCCGTCAAGACAATGACACCCCAACCGATAAAGATGACCCCTTTAGTGGCCTTGAAAATTTTGATATCTTTGACAATGATAACACCGCCAATGATGAAGAACCGGCGCCCAGCACAACGGAATTCATGCAATCGCTCTTTGGTGGTGACATTGAGGAAATCATTATCGGCTGCGAGCAAGAACCGGTACGCCCGGAAATTGATGACCAGGCCTGGGCTATTGTTCAGGGACTACGTCCTGGACAGTGGATATCCATGTCCAATGAAGGCAAACAGCAACGCATGAAACTGGCCTGGAAGAGTGACATGATTGGTGAAACAACATTCATGAACTGGCGTTGTAAAATTTCTGCCGATCTTGGCTTCAACGAACTGGCGAGAAAATTTCGCAACGGTGAAGCAATGTTATTGGAAAGCCTGCCCGTCTTTGAGCGCGCAGTTGATGCCCTCATGAATTCGTTACAAAAGCATTGACCGCCTTGACAAGATCTTTTGTATCCAGACCATCATGATCCATGAGAACTGTCAGTACGGGCAGACTGCCAGCGTTGCCACATTTTTTGGTAAGCCCATTCAATATGGCGTGCCAAATCTGCTGCATCCATCACGGGGGATGACTGCAAACGCTGGCGCAATTGCTGATGATAAGCCTGTAGTCGTTGATGATCAGCAGCCAGTGCCACCGCCTTGTCTATATAGTCTGTACGGTTAGTGGCAATCAATTCCGTCAAGCCAACCGCCTCGAGCAAGCTCAGGCCCTGACGTTCAATCATCCGTTTGCCGCTAAGGGTAATCACCGGCACAGCCATCCACAAGGCATCGACTGTTGTCGCCCCCCCTGTTCGAGGAAAGGGATCAAGGGCGATATCGATATCACCGTATTGACGCAGATAATCATGACTACGCGCTCTGAAACTGAGTCGCTCAGCGGCAATGCCATGAGCAACAAAACGTTGGCGTAATTCCTCGATAATATGACTGTCGGATAATTGCGCTGCCTTCAGTAGCAAACGTGCCGCGGGCAATCGCTGCAACAACGCTGACCAGGTTGCAATGACAGTGTCATTGAGTTTACTCAAATCATTAAAACTACCAAAGGTCAAAGGCCGCTCTGGATCACGCGCTTGTGGCAGGGCCTCGTCGTCACCCTGGTAACAAAGCCAGCAACGTGACAATGGCCAAATCTCCTCCGCTGTCACTTCAATACTATCAGCAGGTGTCAGCCATTCATCGGTCAGCCAGTAATCCATGGCCGTTAATCCTGTCGTCGTACAGTAGCCCAGGTAGCTGAGCTGTACAGCAGCTGGACGCCAGGCAAAAACGCCAAGACGATGCCCCCGTGTATGGCCGGCAAGGTCGACAAGGATATCGATACCATCGGCATAAATCTTCCGCGCTACCGTCTCATCATCCTGACCCACAGTACAGTACCAACCCTTGGCGAGGCTCTGCAAACGCTGGCTAAGCGAGTCTTCACGAACCAATTCGGAATAACAATAAATCTCAAATGACTCGCGCTCATGTTCAGCGAGCAAACCTTCGAGAAAGGTTCCCACCGGGTGACGACGCAAATCGGGAGAGACATAACCGATACGTAAACGCTTTTTTTCTCTGGTCACTGATTCTGCATGAACGGGCAACTGGCCCGCACGCTGCGCCGGGGCAAAACGATTGGCCCATTGGCAGTGCAGGGCATAGAGTGCCGACGGCGGACAAAGGACATTGTAGCTTTCCAGAAACAAGCGATTACTGGCGGCAACAGCAACAACAGAGCGACTATCACTGGCCGTTGCAAGTGCCGTCGGGTCAAGTGCCAAATAGGCCTCACGTGCAGCCTCAAAACGCCCCAGTTGATGCAATGCATTGCCAAGATTATTACAGGCAGCTGGCCACCCCGGATGCAAGGACAGCGCCTGCTGATAGCAAGCGATCGCTTGCAGAAAGTCACCCTCTTCGGCAAGGATGATACCAAGGTCGTTATAATCACTGGCCTGCCGTTCCTGACCAGCCAGTAATTGTCGATAACACGTCTCAGCCTGGCGGCCTTCGCCAAGCAGATAATGAACGCGCGCCAGATCGCGCATAATATCGCTGCGCATACCTTTTGCATAGCCCAGAGCCAGACAATACTGCGCACGCGCATGTTGATAATCTCTCTGCCGGTGGGCAAGGCGGCCAAGGCCATAGAGTGCCTCAACATTACGTCCATGAGACAAGCTCAAAGCCCTCTCAAAATGTTCCGCTGCGGCTGAAAAACGACCACGCATTTCTTCCAGGCGAGCCAGACAAAGATAGCCTGTGGGTTGCCCCGGTGACAGTGAAATCGCCTGGTAGAGATTGGCAAACGTCTGCTCTGTTGGCTTGCGCTGTGAAATCTGCAGACTTGCCAAACCCACCAGGGCTTGCGCACGTATACGATCAGCGAGTCTGTCCTGCCCCAGTAAACGGCGATAAAGCTGCTCTGCTTCCTCCGGGTTTGCCGTCTTCTCTGCGCGCTTCAGTAAATGCTTGTCTGCAGCCTTGCCTGCCATCGCTAATATCCACCTGCCCTGCAGTCAGTCACACCCTGCCGGTTTGTAACAAGAAAGAACGCCTTTCGCATTCTCAGGCAAACACCTTCAAGATAATCTGCTGAGCGACAGGGAATGATTATTCCTGGTCCATTCAATAACCGAGGAACTGCATGCATGCCTCGAAACAACAAGGCGAGTTCGCCAGGCTCGCCATCCATTAACACCAGCCTGAAGCCCTGAAAGAACATCCATTAATACCAGTTTGATTGCCTCAACCGTCATCCTGTTCATCGTCAATCAAAAGAGCAGAACTGAGTACTTCACGGGCCGCATCCCGGGCAACACCGGCAGTTATGCCCGCCTTCATAGCCAACAAAATATCCTCAAGAGCTCCAAGGCAAAGCAAGACATTGCGTCCATTACTCGCATATCCCATCAAGCCTATGCGCCAGACCTTACCCGCCATCGCCCCAAGACCAGCACCGATTTCAAGATCGTATTCTGCCAACAAACGGCCTCGCAGCTGAGCATCATCAACCCCTGCCGGAATGTGAACGGCATTCAGCTGAGGCAAGCGATATGCCTCATCAACAACAAAGGCCAGCCCCATCGCTTCCAAGCCTGCCCGTAATGCCTGGTGATTAATCTCATGGCGACGCCAAGCGACACCAAGGTCTTCTTCTCGCAACATCAGCAACGACTCATGAAGACCATAGAGGGCATTGATGGGTGCCGTATGATGATAGGCACGTTTGCCTTCCCCGCCCCAATAACCCATGACCAGATTCAAATCAAGAAACCAGCTCTGCACTTTTGTCTTTCGCTGGCTGATTCTGTCAATCGCGGCAGCATTGAAACTGACTGGCGATAAACCCGGCGTACAGGATAGGCACTTTTGCGTGCCCGAATAAATGGCATCAATACCCCATTCATCAACCAGCACAGGGATGCCTGCCAATGAAGTCACCGCATCGACAATGGTCAGGCAATCATATTTGTGTGCCAAGTCGCTTAGGGTATGGGCATCCGAGCGTACGCCCGTAGAGGTTTCAGCATGAACAAAGGCAACCAGCCGCACATCCGGATGACTCTTCAGAGCATCTTCAAGCTTATTGGCATCGACAGGTTTACCCCATTCATCCTCAACCATGATGGCCGTAGCACCACAACGTTCAACATTCTCC
>JALWQD010000339.1:6022-12045 GCA_026994735.1 Gammaproteobacteria bacterium
TGCGGCCACCAAAGACACCGTTTTGGCAGACGATGACCTGATCACCCGGCTCGACCAGGTTGGCGAAACAGGTTTCCATTCCCGCAGACCCTGGAGCCGACACCGGCATTGTCAGTTCATTTTCTGTCTGGAAAGCATATTTCAGGAGCTCCTTGAGCTCTTCCATCATCGTGATGAAGGCGGGATCCAGGTGACCAATAGTCGGCCGTGACATCGCTTCGAGAATGCGCGCTGAAACATCGGATGGACCAGGCCCCATGAGTGTACGAGTGGGCGGATGAAAAGAACGAATCGTCATGAGAAACCTCTATTTTGTTGGATGTAAATGGAAGTCGTGTCTTTCTGCGACGGGCAGACAGCGCTCAAGTAACTGTAGCCAGTGGACAACGGGACGGTCTGCAGCCTCGGCCAAATGTAGCAAACAACCAATATTAGCTGTTGCCAATTGCAGCGGTTCCGCTGCTGTCAATGCGGCCAGTTTCCTTGCCAGTAATGCCTGCGAAAGTTCTGGCTGTAGAAGACTGTATGTCCCGGCTGCACCACAGCAGAGATGACTTTCAGAAACCGGTTTTAACACAAACCCCATGCCTTCAAGAATACCTTCAACAAGACCCGGCTGGCCGAGCCCGTGTTGCAAGGTACACGGCGCATGGAAGGCAATCTCCGCCTGATCTTTATCGGCTAATGACCAGGCAGACAGATCTTCGCCGGCAATTACCTCGCTAATATCACGTACAGGTAAACGCGCCTTGTCACCGACTTTGGCAGGTAGCAGACGCTGATAGTCTTTCATCATCAAACTGCAGGCACTGGATGTGCTGAGTATGGCTTCGACACCGTCGTCCTGCCACGGCTGCCAGCGAGCAATATTTTGACGTATAAAACCACGCGCTTCAGCAGGTGCATCAAGGTGTTGACTCACCGCACCACAACAGCCGGCCACTCTGATCAGGGAAATACCCAATGCATCCAAAACACGTGCGGCGCGGAGATTAATATCGGCACGTAAAGCTTCCTGGACACAACCGTCAAGAATGAGCATCCGCCGGGCATGCCGCACTGCCGGCCAACAGCTCTCCGAGTTCTCTGCCAGGGCAACTGTCGGCATGGCGGCGCGTATCTTTGGCGGCACGATGACACGCAACAGCGGTAGCCATTGATACAACCTGCGCACACGGCTGCTGTAAGGAAGAATCTTCCGTAATAACCAGCGCATGCCCTGCTCATACCAGGGTCGTTGAAACTTTTTTTCAAGCTCCGTTCGGCCCAGTTCCAATAATTCACTATAGCGAACCCCTGAGGGGCAGGTTGTTTCACAGGAACGACAGCTCAGGCAACGGTCCAGGTGCTGCTGACTCGATTGACTGACTGACTGTCCCTCAAAAATCTGTTTGATCAGATAAATGCGCCCGCGCGGACCGTCCAGCTCATCAGCGAGGAGCTGGTAGGTCGGACAGGTTGCATTACAAAAACCACAATGAACGCAAGCCCGCAAGATTTCCTCAGCCCGTTGACCGGCTCGCGAAGATTGGTACTCAACCGTCAGGCGTGTTTGCATCAACAAGGCCCCGGCAAGGCCGCATAAAGGCGGCCACGATTGAATAACCCCTGAGGATCAAACACCTGTTTAATCCGCTGCTGCAAAGCCATCAGTGCTGGTGCTAGGGGTTGGTAAACCTCACCGTCTCTATCTCCGCCTCGAAAACAGTCAGCGCTGCCACCCATATTGCGACTCAACTGACGTATATCAGCAGCCGTGGCAGCACTCTTTAGCCAGCGCTGTGCCCCTCCCCAGTCGATAATAAGATCACCATCAAACGGTGCTGCGGCAGCAGGAAGGGACAGACGCCAAAGCGGCTGCGATGACGAAAAAAAAGGCAAGCGCTGATCACGCAGACCTGACCAGAATGCCTTGGCAGCATCGTCAGCCATCAGCACAGCGCCTATTTCTTCACGGACAGTGCTGACAGCCTCTTGATTGCCTGACAAACGCACCATCAGCTGCCCTTGCTGCCAGGCCATGGCCGAGAGAGGCAGCGCAGCACAGGCCAGTCTTTGCATTTTCGTCAAAGCGGCAGCCTGATCACATGACTGGAGCAAGGTGATTTCAGTCGCGGCACAGGGAACAACCCGCAGCGATGCTTCAAGAATAACGGCCAAGGTGCCCATTGATCCGCTTAACAAGCGCGAGAGGTCAAAACCGGCAACGTTCTTGACCACCTGGCCACCAAAAGAAAGCAGGCGACCTTGCCCATCGAGACAGCGCAGCCCCAAAACTGCATCACGTAAAGAACCGGCAAATGGTCGCCGGGGGCCGGAAAGCCCGGCAGCAATCATGCCACCAAAAGTCCCACCAGCAGCATAGCAGGGAGGGTCAAAGGGCAACATCTGTCCTTTTTCTGCCAGTGCTGCCTGTAATTCCCGCAAGGGTGTTCCAGCACGTGCAGTAATGACCAGCTCTGTCGGGTCATAACTGACGATACCACAGTGCCCGGCGACGGACAGCACTTGACCACGACTGCGACGTCCGAGAAAGTCCTTGCTGGCACTGCCAACAATGGCCAATGCTGTCGAACGCGCCTGCGCCAGAATAATCTGCTCCTGCAAATGGATGCTGATATCCGCATCCATTCAGAAACGCTCCAGTTCAGGAAAAGACAGCTCACCGTCATGAACATGCATGGCTCCGAATTCGGCACAACGTTGCAGCGTCGGAATAGCTTTGCCGGGATTGAGCAAGCCTTGCTCATCAAAGGCCTTTTTAATACCGTGATAGACAGCAAGCTCATCGGCACCGAACTGACTGCACATGGCATCAAGCTTTTCGATACCAACACCATGCTCACCGGTTACCGTCCCACCAACGGCAACACAGAGTTCAAGAATCTTCTGGCCAAAAGCTTCTGTTTTTGCCAGCTCGCCAGGCTGATTGGCATCATAAAGTATCAGGGGATGAAGGTTACCATCGCCGGCATGAAAAACATTCGCAACACGCAGTCCGTATTCCTCAGACCACACTTTGATTTGTTTCAACACAGTCGACAAGCGGTGGCGCGGAATCGTCCCATCCATACAATAATAATCTGCTGATAAGCGCCCGACAGCGGGAAAGGCGGCCTTGCGCCCGGCCCATAACCGTTGGCGCATCCGGTCATCGCGGGCAATAACAATATCCGTCGCCCCGGCCTCGAAAAAAAGCTTCTCAACACACTCAAGCTCGCTGGCAACTTCTGCGATGCTGCCATCCAGCTCACAGAGCAACAAGGCTGCAGCCGATGTCGGATAGCCAACATGAACAAAGTCTTCCGCCGCCTGGATAGCCAGCTGATCCATCATTTCCAGGCCTGCAGGCAGGATGCCGTTAGCAATAATATCGGTGACCACAGCAGCTGCTTTTTCTGTCGATTCAAAGGCGGCCATAAGAACAGAAACTTCTTTAGGTTTTGGTAGTAACCTTACTGTAACTTCAACGATTACTGCCAAAAGCCCTTCGGAACCACACATCAGGGCAAGTAGGTCATAGCCAGGGCTATCAAGAACATCCCCCCCCAGCTCGAGCAACTCTCCGGTGATAGTCAGAACCTTCAATCCCTGTACATTATGCAGTGTCAAACCATATTTCAGGCAATGAACACCGCCTGAATTTTCAGCGACATTGCCGCCAATAGTGCAAGCAATCTGAGACGAAGGATCAGGCGCATAGAACAGCCCTAAATCAGCAACCGCTTCCGAAATTGCCAAATTACGTACACCCGGTTCAACACGTGCCAAACGATTCTCTTTATCAATCTCGAGAATACGGGTAAAACGGGCCAGGCTCAGTAAAATACCGTTGGCCAATGGCAATGCCCCCCCTGAAAGCCCGGTACCAGCCCCGCGGGCAACAACAGGAATCGCATACCGGTAGCAGAGGCGCAAGATTTGTTGCACTTGTGCGACTGTCTCAGGCAAGCAAACGGCCATCGGCAACTGGCGATAAACAGATAGGCCATCACACTCATAGGGGCGCAACTCTTCGATCTCGGTCAACAAGCCCTGTTTTGGCAACAGCGCCAGCAAAGAGTTCTTCAGCGCAGCAGGCAAGCAATCAGGCAGGGTAAGGCTGTCTGACATATCGGTTCTCAAAAGGCGGACTGATCATCAAGCATAGCAGTCCATTCGATCCTTTACACCCGCTGCAAAGCAGGGGAATTTCCCGGTCAGTGATTATTTGCCGACATCGAAGGAACTACAGCCAAGCCCACGACGCAGTTCATCAAGCTCAGCGCTATAGTTCTTCCATTGGGCTACAGCTGTCTGAAAGAGTGGCTGCCGAACCTGTGTCGTGCTAATCGTCTTCACAGCACGTTTTGTGAGATGGAAATCAAGACAACGGTCTTCCCATGGCAAGCCACAAAACTCGAGCAAGCGTCGTGTCTGCCCCTGCTGGTCGGCAACCAGCTCTTCATATTGAAGATCAAGGATAAAACCAGGTAGCTGCTCATGCCAATGAGCCATCAAATCGGCAAAAAGACCGTAAAAACGACCTATTTCATAAAGGTCATTGACGAAACGATGGATATCAGGAAAATATTGTCGATAGCAGGACAAGCCGGTATCCAGAGGATCTCGCCAACAACAGATCACGGAGGCTTGCGGGAACATCAGACGAATCATACCAATGTAGAAAAAATTGAATAACGTCTTGTCAGTGCCCCTTTCTTTGCTGCAAGTATTAAAGAAGCTCATCCTTTGCAGATAACTCTGTGCAAGCTTATCGATCATTGCACTGTCGCAACAAGCAACAGTGGGAAATTCGAGCTGGCTGTCAATAAGCTGACGTAAAACACCCACTTCACCGGCCCCGGCTACCTGCGTATGACTGGCCAAAATCTGCTCCACCAATGACGTCCCAGAACGTGGCAAGCCAACGATAAAAATCGGCCGTGCGTCGATCTGTTGGCCCGCACTCGGCTGTGCAAAAACAGCAGACTCAAACACCGTCTTGATTGAACAGACAAGTTCAACATCAGTCTCGATATCGTACTCATAACTGGCTCGAACTAATTGATTTGCCGTCCGCCAATGCTGGAAAGCCGACGAAAATTGCTGCAGATCCTCCGCAGCCTTACCGAGAGCGAAGTGTAGATGCATAGCAGATGTTGCACTGATCGACTCTGATTGACAGAGTGATTGCATTTGTTGCAAATCACTGTCTTCGATATCCTGAAAGCGCTTAATACTGCTTAGTGAGCGATAAACATCAGCACGCTCAGGAGCCTTGGCCAGCACCTGCCGGTAGGCAGTCTCTGCGGCGCCCAGATCGCCAGTCATTTTAAGTGCGTGTCCAAGGTGAACACGGGCATCAAGATAATCAGGATTCAGTGCCAACGCCCGACGGAAAGCCTCAACAGCCTCATCAAGTTCCCCCTGGGCATGGAGGGAATTACCGAGATTATTATAAGCTTCGGCAGCATCGGGACAGATGGCGATAACCCGTCGATAATCAGCCATGGCCTCTTGCCAGCGTAACATCGCGGCAAAAGAAACGCCTCTGCTGAGCAGGTAATTAGGATTATCAGGAGCAGCCACAAGTGCGCTTTCCAGTAATTGCAGGGCATTCTCATGGCGACCGACATGGCGTGCTACTGAAGCCAGCAAATAGAGTGCGTGCGGATGACCGGGGACAGCTGCCAGCACCTGACGATAGAGGTTTTCTGCATCGCCCAGACGGCCCGCAGATTGATAGTGCTGGCCCTGCTCGAGAGCGGCCAAGAGCGGCGATAAAGTACGCTTCGAACTCTGTTGTTTACTCCGCCTGCCTTTTTTTTTCATCGCCGTAACATTTTAATTTTCGTCTCCATTTGCAACATATTGCGACCACATTTGCTGATAGGCATCCTCAATGCGCGCCGTCAATCCGGAGGCATCGCAGAGCGCCGAGTTCGCAACCTGCGCCCGTAATTCATGGCGTAACTGACGACGCCCGGATACATCCGCTGCCAGGCGCTCAACCGCTGACAGATAGGCATCGCGGTCAGCGC